>JANXOO010000842.1 GCA_025353525.1 Schlesneria sp.
CGTCGAATCGTCCTGTTGAATGGTCACGGCGGAAATTCGACTCCCGGTAAACAGGCCGTTTTTGAAGCCCGCCAGCGACATCGGACGAGACATGATCTCCTTTTGCTGTTTGCGACGTATTGGGATTACGGGCAACCGAACCTGCAGCAATCCGATCTTGTCCAGACTCAGATGGGACACGCCTGTGAATGGGAAACGTCGATGATCCTGAGAATTGCACCCCAACTGGTCAAAGAGATTGCCAAAGTTCCCGAAGTGGAATTCGGGTTTGCGTTCGAACCGGCATATCGAGGCTGGACGACAAACGATCGCACAGAACCGGGACACATTGGTCAACCGGCTTTGGCCACCGCCGCGAAAGGCGAATCGCTCTTTCAAACGTTTTCCGATGGCGTCGTTCGATTTCTCGAACAAGTGATCGCCTGGGACGGCCAAAGTTGGGCGTAACGAAGCCGCAGGGCTGTGCGAATTCCAAAGTTCGCTGCTGGCTGAGCTTGTCTCTCGAACACGATCTCATTCAGGTCGCGAGCGTTAAAAAATGCAGTACGTCTGGTTTTCGGTGATTTGTCTGATTTGGGGCAGCAGCTTTATTCTGATGAAGCGGGCGATGGAGTGCTTGTCACCGATCGGTGTTGGTGCGGGTCGTGCCGTTGGCGGAACCCTGGTTCTTACATTGATTTTTCTGGTGCTGAAACAGCGCCGTACAATCCAGCGAGTCGACTTGTGGCCGATCCTGGCAGTTGTGGTGCTCGGGTTTGTATGGCCACATTCGCTGCAGCCTGAACTGGTCGCCCGGCATGGCGGTGCCTTCGTTGGAATGACAGTCGGGTTCACGCCGCTGCTGACCATTCTCGTTTCGATTCCTGTATTGGGTGTCTGGCCGACGGCACGGCAATTGATCGGGGTTGTCGGAGCGTTGATCTGTCTTTCGCTATTGATGTTCGATGTCGGCGGAAAAACCGTCCCGATCACGGACGTTTTGCTGGCGTTCAGCGTGCCGCTGGGCTATTCGATTTCCAACAGCATCATCCGTCGTTCGCTGTCACATTTGCCACCACTGGAACTGACATTGATCTGCCTTGCAGCGGCAGGATCGATCCTCGTTCCATTGTCACTGGCGGTCGGTAACCATCGCGAGGTTGATTATGACCGTATCGTATCCGCCGTCACGGCAGTCGCGATTCTCGGTGTCGTTGGAACGGGTATCGCGACATTTCTGTTCAACCGCCTCGTTCAGCAGCAGGGACCACTTTTCGCCGTGATGACGACGAATATGGTGCCGATCGGAGCCGTTCTGTGGGGCCGCGCTGATGGCGAGCGAATCAATGTGGTCCAGATGCTGGCGCTTGCGGGAATTCTGGTAATGGTCACAATTGTTCAGGCGGGTTCGACATCTGGTCGAGGGAATCTTGCGGCGTGTGTCGAATGATTGAACAAAAAGATACCGGGCGCGGTCAGGATTGAGGTCAATGACAAATCCGGCGACATCCGGAAATTACCACGATGCCGAAGTTTTCGCTTTTGACGCAGAAACGGACTCCCAAAACGAAACCTCAAACCGGACCGCGAGCGGAATAGATGAGTGACTCGATATGACGGCGATTTTATCCCCTTCGGAATTTGTTCCTGCGACCCAGGCGGAACTGGCCAGGTACATGACCGAAAACGCGGCCGGGGCGATGCATACGATATGTCCTGTCGGCGGGCGAACTGCCATGCATTTCGGAGCCGCATCCAAAACGGACGTCATCGCATCGATGACCGGGTTGACGCGGATTGTCGACTATCCCGCCCGCGATATGACAATTACCGTGGAAGCCGGCCTTCGCGTCGATGAGCTTCAGTCGAAGCTGGCAACGGAACGGCAGCGGTTACCGATCGACATAGCTCAGCGAGGTCGCGCAACGCTGGGGGGAGCCCTCGCGACGAACACCGCCGGACCACGACGATTCGGACACGGCACGTTCCGCGATTATGTAATCGGGATATCGGCCGTCGATGCTGCCGGACAACTGTTCAAAGCGGGTGGCCGAGTCGTCAAGAATGTTGCTGGATACGACATTTGCAAATTGCTGATCGGTTCGCGCGGAACGCTCGGGATCGTAACTCAGGTCACACTGAAACTCAGGCCGATTCCGGAAACATCCTCGATCGTCTGGTTCAGCTTTTCGACGTTCGCAGAAATCGACAAAGTCTTGCAGCGACTTCTGAATTCCGGGACGCGTCCGGTCGCGATAGACGTTTTAAACGCTGCGGCAGCGAAATTGATCGGCACCGCCGCACGAACCAGGTCAACGCCATCGACACCCGTACTGTGTGTCGGATTTGAAGGGTCAAAATGCGAAGTCGACTGGCAGGTCGATACGTTGCAGCGCGAAGTCGCGAACAGCGGATCGCTGACCATTGACCGAATTGATGAACCCGATGTCGACCGGATTTGGACTGCGTTGACAGAATTCCAGACATGTGCCGATGACCCGCTGACATTTCAGGCAAATCTGCTACCGTCGCGGTGTATGGAATTTGCCGAGGTTGCAACTCGATTGGGTGTCGTCATTCAGGTTCACGCGGGAAACGGGATTGTCGTCGGTCAACTTCCCGACGAAGCGGCGACGATCGAACGTACGACGACGATTTTAGCGGAATTGCGGCAGGTTGCGGGAACTGCCCGAGGGAATCTGGTCGTGCTCCACTGCGATCCCGAATGGACGACTCGCATTCCGATGTGCGGGACTGCGGAATCGGGTTTGGGGCTGATGCAGAGGCTGAAACGCCAGCTCGATCCGCACGGCTTGCTCAATCCAGGTCGATTCATTGATGCGTTCGGGCAATAACAAAACATGGAACTTCGCACGTTTGCCGAACGGATTCTGCTTGTCGAATCGCTCGACGTAAAGCTCGAACGAGTGACTGAATCGTTGACCGATTCTGTGCCGGGTGAGGCAATTCGGATCGAGGAGCCTGCTCGATCCATCGACCTGGTGTTTGCTCCACGCCGTGGTGCACCGTCAATGCCGCACCAGTCGACGTTTGCTGAGCCTCGCAAGCGAGCGATCGCTCACCACATCCTTGCAAATCACGAACTTCAAGCGCTCGAAGTCATGGCCTGGGTCTTGCTCGCGTTTCCGGACGCACCGACGGAGTTCCGGATGGGGATGGCCGAGGTCATGGCGGACGAGCAGCGACACACCCGGATGCACGCCGAGCAAGCCGCAGCACTCGGTATTCGATTTGGTGAATTGCCGGTCAACTGCTACATCTGGAAGAAGTCGCAACAGTTTCAATCGGTGCTGGACTACCTGGCAGGATTACCGCTGACGTTTGAAGGTCGGAATCTGGATCATACTCTGGAATTCGAAGAATTCTTTGAGGCTGCGGGCGATTCGAGAAGTGCGGCAATTATGAAGGCCATTCATCGGGACGAAATCCATCACGTTTCGTTCGGACTGAAATGGCTGCGATTGCTGAAACCGTCAGGGCAATCGGATTGGGACGCCTACGTCGAGCACCTGCACTGGCCACTTCGCCCCGACAAATCGATCGGAGACATCTTTCATCCCGAACCGCGCCTCGCAGCAGGGATGACGCCTGAATTCATCGCACGGCTTCAATCGGGTGAAGATTCTGCGGCTCAGGCCCGAAAATAGGTTCTGGATCACACTCGTTTGCGCCATGCGTCCACTTGTTCACGAACCGGAATTCGCCCGCCGCTGCCAAAACTGGACAGACGCGAAACGACGTTCTTCACACCGATGTAATTCGAAACATCGGCTTCAATCAGGTCGCACGCCTGTTGAAGTTCGGGCAGGGTCAAGTCAACGAGTTTGCACTTTCGCGACTCGCACATTCGGACCAGTTTTCCCACCACTTCGTGCCCCGTGCGCATGGGAACTCCGCGACCGATCAGGTATTCCATCAGCGTGGTGGCGTCAAGGAATCCTTCTTCGAGTCGGGCTTCAATTGTTTCGACTTGTAATCTTGCACGCCGAACGATGCTCGGTGCC
>JANXOO010000864.1 GCA_025353525.1 Schlesneria sp.
GGTCGAAGTCAGTACGGCTTGCAATTCCTGAATCTTGTTTCCCCAGCGCATGACTTCCAGTGGAGCTATCGCCGCCAGAAGGCCGTTGAACGTTGAATTGCTTGCAGAACGCGATTCGTCACAGATTTCGCCAAGGGCTTCGTGATCGTATGCGGGATGATTGAGCAGTGTCGACCAATCGAGTCCGCTGCGAGCGAGGACTCGCCGGACGTAGGGTCGTTCGAGTCGCGCGGCGAGTTCATCAGAAACGAACAGACCTTCTGAATGCGCACCGATCAGCAGCATCTCGCCCGCCGCGGTCTCGATCGCGACCACCTGCCGAAACGCTTCCCGCATCGATTTCACAACGATTCGCAGTGGTTCAGGTCCGTAATCGATACACTCGAATCGCTGACAGAAAAGACCTTGATCGGACAATCGACTTGCCGCACGCCGGTAGTACTCGGTTGTAAACGAGGGTGCTCCGCCCGTCATTGCCGACGATGACGGACTGCTCAGAATAATGTCGAATGACTCATCAGATTGGGTCATCAATGCCAGTTCCGGGCTGACGCGTCTGAGCGTCACGCGGTCGTCGGCCAATGGATCGATGCCCGTCTCGTGGGCGAGCGGACCGCGAACCATATCGATCAGACTCGAATCGCCTTCGATGCAGACCACTTCGCGAATGGGGAAATTGAGGCACGTCGACAGAGGGACTCCTGCCGATAGACCTAAAAGAAGGACTCGACCCGGTCGATCGAGCATCAGTAGCGGGTAAACGGCTTGCAGAACTTCCGGAGCAAACTGGGGAACGATCCTGGGATTGTTCGTCAGAACGGAACGAGGAACACCAGCCTCGCGCACATAGAGTTCGGCGACGTGACCGCGCCAAAGTGTCAGCGATCCGGCAGTCCCTTCGCGACGATGAATCAATCGAATGTCATCCAGCGCGGGCAGTTGATTCAGTTCCCACCCTGATCGATAAGCGAGGAATGCCGGCGTGGAAAACAGGGTTTTTGCCGTTCGCGATGCGTCGTCATGCGAACGCCAGGCCGGAAACGTCATTGCCATCGCCATCAGGCACCCTGCCGTGATCGCGGATTGCCATGAATGGA
>JANXOO010001161.1 GCA_025353525.1 Schlesneria sp.
TTATATGCGAGCCGCAACGACGACCGACGGCAAACGGCAAGAGTCACTCTATTGCCTTGGGACAAAGTGATCGTTTGCGATCGCGAAACAAGGTGAATCAATCAGGTGTCCGGCGTTACCACAGATCGTCCTGGATGCTGCCGAAGTCACGGCGCTCCGAATCACCAGCCTTTTACAATTGCCCGTCCTGACGGCCGAGACATCGAAAAAAAACTCGGCCTGTTCTACTGAACGAATCCTGCCATCGTTTGAAGCAATACCGACAGATTTTCCGGGACGGCTGCGGGCGGTGCTTTGAAGACCGAATGAGCGTCGTTTCCGGTTTTTTGCCGGTATGTCGCGAAGTCGTTGTATTCGACGTTGTTCCACTGCCATGTCGAATTATTCGCTCCGCCCGGCGAGAACCAGGTATTGTAATCCAGAACATTTGACTTCGATGTCGTAAACGGGTTGCTGATCAAAATGTTCTGCGCCGTTGACACAAACACATTATTCAACAGGTGGTTCCCCGTCACGAGGTACTGTAACTGAACTTCGCCGCTGCCATTCTGATCGGTGTCATTTCCCTTGAATGTGTTCTGCTTGATCGTGCAATTCGTGGTTCCACCACGAAGCGTGTCGTATCCTCCAAGCGACAATCCGACGGTGTGACTACCTGTCACCGTGTTATTGGTCACGATCACGTCACTCGTAGTTCTGCCATGGTGTTCGCTGGCGAGCTCAATCCCGATATTGCATAGTGAAATCGAATTCCCGTCGATAGTGATACTCTTCCCGCCGTCGACATAGATTCCGTCGGCGCTACGGCTGGTTCCGTAAGCGGGGTTCCCTCGTGAATCGATCCGGGTGATCGTATTCTTTGAAATCATTCCATTGCGTGCCTGGTCGTAAGGATCAACGGAAGTCCCCTCGAAACCGATCGCATCGATCGCGATGTTATTGCAATCGTGGACTTTGTTCCCCTGGATGACAAAACCGTCGACGTTCCCGTTCACCACGAGAGCTTCGCTGGCACCCAGCTTTAACGTGTGAAGTT
>JANXOO010000901.1 GCA_025353525.1 Schlesneria sp.
CCCATCTCGCCGCCCCAGTGGACGAGCGTGGTGTCCAACATGCCGCGGCGCTTGAGGTCGGCCACCAGTGCGGCCGACGGCTGATCGGTCACCTGGCACATATTTGGCAACGCGGTCACGATGCCGCCGTGATGGTCCCAGTGCTGGTTGCCGGTGTGAACCTGCACGAAGCGGACGCCACGTTCGACCAGTCGCCGCGCAATCAGGCACCGCGTGCCGTACTCCGCCGACCTGGGATTGTTGATGCCGTACAACTCTTTCGTCTCTGCCGTTTCCTGTGAGAGATCAAGAGCTTCTTTCGCGGCCGTTTGCATGCGCGCGGCGAGTTCGTAACATGAGATCCGTGCGGCAAGATCGTGTTCGCCGGGCCGCTGTGCGAGATGTTCCTGATTGAGTTGCTTGACGTAATCGAGGAACTTTTCCTGCACGACTCCCTGAAATTTGGGTGGCGGATCGAGATTCAGAATCCGCGGCTCCCTGGGGCGAATGACAGTCCCCTGATAAAGCGACGGCAGCCAGCCGTTGGTCCAGTTCTCGATGCCCGCGACCGGCAGGCCCGACGGGTCGGTCAGAACTACAAACGCCGGCAGATTGCGGTTTTCGGTGCCGAGACCATATGCCATCCACGAGCCGAGCGATGGGCGACCTTGCAGAATACGGCCGTTGGTTAAGGCCCAGATCGACTGGACATGATTGTTGACGCCGGTCCGCATCGACCGGATCAGGCAGATGTCATCAACGACCTTGCCGAGGTGCGGCAACAGTTCGCTCAGTTCCATGCCGCATTCGCCGTGCTTCTGGAATTTCCACGGCGAGGCGTAAAGTTTCGACGTCGCCTCGGCGGCGTTGTCGAGTTGAATCTGCCCGCCGAAACTTTGCCCGTGCCGCTTGACGAGTTCGGGTTTTGGCTCGAACAAGTCGATGTGGCTGGGCCCACCCTGCATGAACAGCGAGATCATCGCGTTCGCCTGCGGCTCGCGCGGCGGCTGCTTCGGCGACACGTCAAATGTCGGCCGTTCCAGGTTCGGTTTCGCCGGTGCGGCCCTGGCATCTTCCGCGAGCAGATGCGTCAGTGCGAGCGTCGACAGTCCGAATCCGGATTGAGCGAAAAAATGCCGTCGGCCATGATTCGTGGGTGAGTTCACGGGATTTTCTTTACTGCTTTCGGTCTCCGGTCGTCTGTCCACTGACAATACTCAATCCACGTACAGAAACGAATTTGTGCTCAGCAGCGCCTGGCAAAAACTGGCGAGCGCCTGTTGAACCGCTGGAAGTTCCCCGACAACTTGATCCGCCGGGATTTTCGCAGCAATTTGCCGGGTTTGCCCGGTGAGAAATGCGATGCCACCGGCGAGTTGCTCCGAGGTCGGCGTGCGGTTGAAGGCCGTTGACCAGGCGAACGTCACTTCAGCCGACAGATCCTCGCCAGCCGCCTTTCGCACTCGTTCGGCAAACTTTGCGGCTTCCCGAACGACCAGACCGTTATTCATCATCAGCAGTGCCTGCGGAGCGACCGTTGAGGTCGGACGGAGTTCGCAGTTTGGCGACAGCGTCGCCATGTCGAATGGTTCGAGCATGCCCAGCGGCATCGAGCGTCGCACCTGGACGTAGATGCTTCGGCGGAATTCGTCTTCGCCCAGCGTTTTTCCCACGTTAAGCGGGCCGCCAGCCAGATCGCGGTCCGGTAGCCCCACGATGATCTGTCCCACTTCATCCGCCGCCACGGGCGACGCCGTTCCATACATCTTCTCACTCAACGAACCGGCACAAGCGAGAATCGAATCGCGAATTTCCTCGGCTTCCAGTCGCCGGGCCGAAATTCGGGCAAGCATTCGGTTATCAGGATCGGTGACGTCGATCTCGGGTCGACGCACTGACTGCTGCCTGAACGCGGCCGATGTCAGCAGCAAGCGATGAAAGCGTTTCAATTGCCACCCGTCGGCGGCGAACCGCGTCGCGAGCCAATCGAGCAGCTCCGGATGCGATGGCCGTTCGCCGAGGTATCCAAAGTCGCCGGGAGTAGCGACGATGCCTTTGCCAAAGTGATGCATCCAGAACCGATTGACCAGCACTCGCGTCAGCAGCCGATGTTTGCCGCTGGTGAGGTTCCGGGCGTAAGCCAGCCGGCGACCGCTGGTCGGCAATAGGGGATCGTCGGCAGGAATTTCAACTGGCGAATCAATGGTCAAAATCGCCAATTCTGCCGGCACCACTTCCTGTTTCGGCTGGCTGATTTCGCCTCGGTAAAACAAATGCGTGGCCGGAATCTGGCCCGGAACTTCGGTCAGGCCGGGAACGAAATCCTCTTTCGGCCGCAGTGAACGGACCTCGCCGATTCGCTCGTCCCAGCGCTTGTTGAACTCGGCGACGCGAGTGGCTTCGTACAAATAGACACTGCCGCGATCGACGTTCAGGCTGGGCGTTTCTTTCAGAATCTGCTGCTGTTCGGACGTCCGCATGTCGGCCTTCGTCGACCGCGCCTGGCGCGCCGACGCCCGCTGGGCCTCGGGCAACTTGTTGACTTCGCGTTCGAACACTTCCTGCACAATTGCGTCGAGTTCGCGGCCACGCTGCTCACCGAGCTTGAATTCCGCATCGCCCAGGACTTTTGCGGCCAGTCGTTGATCGGCATTCCAAAGGTTGATCAACCGGGCTGGAGGCGACCGCCAGTTTTTCAAGTTGTAGGCTGGCTCGAACACCGCCCGGAACCGATAATAATCCGACTGAGTGATCGGATCATAACGGTGGTTGTGGCACTGGGCGCAACCGACCGTCAAACCCAGCAGTGAGGTTGAAACGATCTTGATCGTCTCGGCGATGACATCGTTGCTGGCGACGTTTACGTCGACGCCTCCGCTCGCCGTGCCGTCAGGGGCCATTAGCAATAATCCGGTCGCCGCCAGCTTGTCGGCCGCATCGGCCGAGAGATTTTCATAGGGCAGCGGTATTAATTCATCACCGGCCAGTTGCTCCACAATGAATTGGTCAAACGGCTTGTCGGTATTCAACGCACGGATTACATAATCGCGATATTTGAAGGCGTAACTGCGGACGGGATCGGCTTCAGTGTAGCCGTCGCTATCGGCATACCCGGCGACATCCAGCCAGTGCCGGCCCCAACGTTCGCCGTAATGAGGTGACGCGAGCAGTTCGTCGAGCAACCGCTCCTCGGCGTCCGGCGCGGCATCATTGACGAAGCGCTCCATCGTTTCCGGCGAGGGCGGCAATCCATGCAGATCGAACGACAAGCGACGGACCAGTGTCAGCCGGTCGGCTTCCGCCGAAAAGCTCCATTGCTTCGGTTCCAGTCTGGCGAGCAGGAACTGATCGATCGGCGTGCGGACTTGCGCGACGTTCTGTACAGGGGGAACCGCGGGATTCCGAATCGGCTGGACGGACCAGAATGATCGTTCTTCATCCGTAAAGTCACCCACTGGCGGCGTTTCCGGTTCCGGCCGGGCAGTTTTCGCTCCTCCGGCCACCCAGCGCGTAAGAAGGTCGATCTGCTGCGGAGTCAATTTCTTTTCACCGGGAGGCATCTCGCCGGAACTGATTCGCTTCAGCAATGGACTCTGATCCACCTGCCCCGGCATGATCGACGGGCCATTTTCGCCCCCCTTGACCAGTAACCGAGTCAACCGCAAATCGAGTTTCCCTT
>JANXOO010000923.1 GCA_025353525.1 Schlesneria sp.
CTGATATCGCACAGGATTTTCTTCTGCCAGGGGATTGACGCGATTCACAATCCATGGTTTCGGGACGTCCGCTTCAAACCTGCGAAAGGGGAAATTCTGACGATCAGAATTTCAGGGCTGACGGAACAACGCGTCGTTCATCGCGGCATCTGGTTGGCTCCGCTGGGCGGCGATCTCTTCAAAGTCGGCTCGACCTATGATTGGAAACGTCTTGATTCAACTCCCACTTTGGAAGGTCGGGACGAAATACTCCGCAACCTTTGCCAGTTCCTTCGCCGGCCGTTCGAGGTTGTCTCCCACACCGCCGCCGTCCGCCCGATTCACCGAAACCAGCATCCCGTTCTCGGCTGCCATCCGGAGCATCCACAATTGGGTTTCTTCAACGGACTCGGCTCCAAAGGGTCGCTGCAAGCCCCATTCTTCGCAAACCAGTTTGTCGAGCACCTCAATGCGCGAGGAACAATCGACGCTGCCGTCGACGTGGCTCACAAACTTGAACCAGTGTCCCGCCGCGCGCGAGTGACCGGTGGAGACCAACACAGCGGAATGTCAGCCGTCGGTCGCGAAAAACGCCTGACGAATATTCCCCTGACGCAGCAGGCGCAGGAGCTGATTCGGCGTGTCGTTCGGAACGGCGAATCGTCGATCGACGCGACGGCAGGCAACGGCCACGACACTCACTTCCTCGCCGAACTTTCCGGAACGGCGGGAACCGTGTATGCCTTCGATGTCCAGCAATCTGCCCTGGACAGTACCGCACATCGACTGGCGGAAGCGAATCTGCACAATGTCACTCTGTTCAAACGATGCCACGGTCAACTGGCCGAGTCCATCCCGGCCGACCTGCACGGCCGAATCGCTGCAGTGATGTTTAACCTGGGCTACCTTCCTCACGGAGACAAATCGATCACGACGATGGTCGAGTCAACCCTTCGCGGAATCGCGGCAGCGGCTCGCGTGTTGCGGCAAGAAGGGTTGTTAACGATCCTGGCGTACACGGGGCATGATGGAGGTTCTTCAGAATCAGAGGCTGTTGAGAAATTCCTCGACACGCTCCCGGCCAGCGAGTTCGCGGTCAGTCAGGTTGGCAGCCAGCCAGGTCGTCTTCCCGGCCCGCATCTCTTCGTCGTACAACGTCACTCATTTCACGAAAAATCGACGATACCGGTCCCCGCGTTGAGAACCGTCGCGTCGATCAATGTGGTCCAGGGCCAGGATTGTCAGATCGAACGAGCGGTATAACTCGTGCGCGATAAATGCGATCCTGAGCAGACTGCCACTGTCGAGTTCCGCGAAGTCGGTGAATCGTTTGACATAGACCGCGTCAGTCCACAGCACCTGACTCAATCCCGAATAGATGCTGTTGTTAACCAGCATTGGTTTAAAGACGCGGCTGATCATTGGCTGGAAGCGATGAAGCCAAAAGCCCGCTTCTCGCAGATGCTGATCGAGCTCCGCGAACAGCGGCTGCTGTTTGTAAAACGGAACGAACTGCACTTCTGTCTGAACAAATAACGTCCGTTTCAACTTCTCCGGTGCGCCCTGCAAGACGGCCAGTTCGCTCCCCTGCACATCGAGTTTCAAAAAATCAATGTCGGTCACTTCTTGAATATCGTCGAGCCTCCGCGTCGCGACGGGTTCACGTCTTAATACTTTGCCCCACTCCGTAAACCCGTGGAAGTGATCGAGGACTTCAAAATCGGGTTCGAGGAGCGACGTCATACCGGGCGCAAAACAGACATTGAGCATGCCCGGTTTTCCGTCGCCAACCGCATACGGCAAACAGGTCGAAAACGTTTCACTTTGTTTTTGCAGCAATTCAAATTGCATCGCGTCTGGTTCGAACCCGACGACATTCGCTTTGCCGACATCAAGCAGTCGCTGCCAGGGCGGTTGACCATCGAGCGCGCTGGCCCCAATATCGACGACGCTGATTTTGGGCAGATCGTCGAAAACTTCTGTCAGTGAAAGATCTTCGAGAGGCATTTTTGGTCGCAGTGGCCGGATTATACTTCGCGCGGTCTGGTTTGAGGCCATTGAGAAATCCAGCCACACATGGAAATAGACTCAGTGACGGTGGTTCCGCATCGAACGCGGAAGCGGACTCCCAAACGAAGCCTCAATCTGGACCGCGAGCAGTATAAGATTCTCGTTTCAAGACCGCTTCCTATTTTACTACGAACGTCACCTGTTCGATATCTGCGTGACCCGACTTTCGAAACGGCCTTGGCATCGGCTGGGGAATTCCTTTTTCGTCAACGGTTCGACA
>JANXOO010000930.1 GCA_025353525.1 Schlesneria sp.
TTGTACCCGCAGCCGGAATCACGCTTCATAAAACGGGTTTTCTGCGGCGCAGTCGATCGCACCACAAGCGAAAATGGTCGAGATACAAATAGACGACCGGTGTCGTGTACAGCGTCAACATCTGACTGAAGATCAGTCCACCGACGATCGCAATTCCCATAGGCTGGCGCAACTCTGAACCGACCCCCGTTCCGAGCGCCAGTGGCAGAGCACCCAGCAACGCGGCCAGTGTTGTCATCGTGATCGGACGGAATCGCAGAATGCATGCTTCAAAGATGGCTTCTTCGGGTGATTTCCCCCGCTTGCGCTCTGCCTCCAGTGCAAAGTCGATCATCATGATCGCGTTCTTTTTGACAATTCCGATCAACAGCAGAATTCCAATCAGCGCCATCACATTCAGTTCAGCTCCACACAGCCTGAGCGCCAAGAGCGCTCCAACACCCGCCGATGGAAGCGTCGACAGAATCGTAATCGGGTGAATATAACTCTCGTACAAAATGCCCAGGACAATATAGACCGAGACCAGCGCCGCCAGAATCAGTAGCGGCTGGTTTCGCAACGAATCCTGAAATGCCTGAGCCGTTCCCTGAAATCGCCCCTGGATGCTTTGCGGCATCCCCAAATCGCGCGAAATCTTTTCGATCCTCGGGACGACATCTCCCAGTGCCGTACCGGGCGCCAGGTTAAATGAAATCGTGACCGACGGGAATTGCCCCGAATGATTTGCGGACAAGGCCGAGTTGCCCGATGTCTGCCTGTACAACGTATTCAACGGAATCCGGGCGTTGTTCTGTCCGCGAACGAAGATATGCCGCAGCGAATCCGGATTCTGTGAAAATTCGGGTTCGACCTGCATCACGACCCGGTATTGATTCAGTGACTTGTACATGGTCGACACCTGCCGCTGCCCGAAGGCGTCATACAGAGTGTTATCGATGTTTTCCATGCTGATTCCCAGTCGGGATGCGGTAGCGCGATCGACGTTCAGCCGCGTCTGCAACCCCTTGATCTGCTGGTCCGAATTGACATCGACCAAACCCGCCAGACTTCGCATTTCACCCAGCAGCTTGACGCTCCACAGACTCAGTTCTTCCAGGCTGTCTCCCTTGAGCGTGTACTGGTACTGGGCGCTGCTGGCCCGTCCGCCAATCCGCAAATCCTGCACCGATTGCATGATCAGCGTTGCACCCGGAATCTTCAACGAATTGTCGCGGATTCGCTTCATCACTCCTTCGGCTTTGATTTTTCGTTCGTCCAGCGGCTTCAACGCAACGAAAATCCTCGCCTTGTTGGAAGCTCCGCTTTGGCCGCCCGTCGAAGCCGTCATCGATGCGACGGCGGGATCTTCGCTGACAATCGCAGCGAATTGCCTGACAAGTCGCGCCATCGACTGAAACGACGTATCCTGGTCTGCGATGATATCGCCCGTCATGCGACCTGTATCCTGCTGTGGAAAGAAGCCTGTCTGGGCAATCTTGTACAGGTAGACCGTCAATCCGATCGTCGACAGCGTCACGACCATTGTCACCCTGTGATGCCGCAGAACCCAGGAGAGAGATCGTTCGTAAATGGCCAGGACACCGGCGAAAAGGGCCTCGCTGAATTGGCCAATCCGGCCGCTGCGCTGATCGTGCTTCGATTTCAACAAAAAGGCGCACATCATCGGGGCAGTTGTCAGCGAGACTGCCAGTGAAACGGCAATTGCGACCGACAGTGTGACTGCGAACTCGCGGAACAAACGTCCGACGATTCCATTCATCAACAGGATCGGTATGAACACGGCGACGAGCGAGATACTGATCGACAGAACAGTGAACCCGATCTCTTTGGCGCCCAGCAGTGATGCCTGCATCGGGGAGATCCCCTCTTCGATGTGGCGCATGATATTTTCGGTCACGACAATCGCGTCATCAACGACGAATCCGGTCGCGATCGTCAGTGCCATCAGCGACAAGTTGTCCAGGCTATATCCTGCGAGATACATCACTCCGAATGTACCGATCAGTGATACCGGTACGGCAACAGCAGGGATGATCGTCGCTCGCCAATCCCGAAGAAACACAAAAACCACCAGAATCACAAGTCCCACTGATATCATCAACGTGAATTGAACGTCGGCCAGCGAGGCGCGAATCGTCGCCGTGCGGTCCATCACGATCGACAGATTCATATCGGCGGGGATCTGAGCTTCGAGTTGCGGCAACAGTTCGACAATTCTGTCGAACGTGGCGATGATGTTGGCGCCAGGTTGCCTGAAAATGGTTAACGTGATCGCGGGCTTGCCGTTCGGCACGCCTCCCGCCTTGTCATCAGCCAACCCGAATGCACGGATGTCTTCGACCGAATCGGTGACCGTCGCCAGGTCACGCAGTCGGACCGGGGCTCCGTTGCGATAGACCACGATCAGGGGTTCGTACTCCGCCGCCGCCATCAACTGGTCAGTGGCGCCAATCGTCCACGAGTGCCGGTCGTCGGCAATCTGGCCTTTGGGTCGATTTGCGTTCGCCGAACCTAACGCAGCTCGAACGTCTTCGAGTCCGATCCCGAAATTGTTAAGGACTGTCGGATTCACATCGACCCGGACTGCAGGCGGCGAGCCACCGAAGACCGAAACCTGACCGACACCCTGGACCTGCGAGATCCGCTGTTGCACGATCGTCGACGCCGCATCGTACATCATTCCCTTCGTGTATGTATCCGACGTGAGTGCGAGAATCATGATCGGTGCGTCGACAGGATTGATCTTCCGCCAGGATGGGTTGTTCGGCAGGTTGGCCGGAAGTTGACCGCGAGCGGCGTTGATCGATGCCTGCACGTCTCTGGCAGCGGCATTGATATCGCGATCAAGGTCGAATTGCATCGTGATCGAAGTCGCTCCCAGCGAACTGGCCGATGTCATCTCCGAGATTCCGGCGATCCTGCCAAATTGCCGTTCGAGTGGCGTGGCGACAGCCGAAGCCATCGTTTCCGGACTGGCACCCGGCAAATTTGCATTGACGCTGAGCGACGGGAAATCGACCTGAGGCAACGACGAAACGGGCAAGTTGAAATACCCGAGTGCCCCGGCCAACGCGATGGCGACTGTCAGCAGCGTTGTCCCGACAGGTCGATGCACGAAAGGAGACGACAGACTCATACCGCCTCCTCGGACAATGGCCCTGTTGTCCCGAACCCAAGCCGCGTCTGCAGCCAGTCGAACCACAGATAAATCACAGGAGTTGTATAGAGTGTGAGGATCTGGCTGAAAATCAAACCGCCAATAATCGTGATCCCCAGCGGACGGCGCAACTCGGAACCGACGCCATTCCCCACCGCAAGTGGCACAGCCCCCAGAAGCGCCGCCATCGTCGTCATCATGATCGGTCTGAATCGCAGTAAACAGGCTTCATAGATCGCATCGTAAGGCGACTTGCCTCGGGTCCGCTGCGCGTCGAGTGCAAAGTCGATCATCATGATCGCGTTCTTCTTTACGATCCCGATTAACAGAATGATTCCGATTAGTGCAATGACGCTCAGCTCATTCCGGCACAACAGCAAAGCGAGCAATGCTCCGACACCCGCTGAGGGCAACGTCGAAAGAATCGTGATCGGATGAATGTAACTTTCGTACAGGACTCCCAGCACGATGTAAACCGTCACCAGCGCCGCCAGAATCAGGATTGAAGTATTTCTGAGCGATGCCTGAAACGCTTCGGCTGTCCCCTGAAACCCCGCCACAATTCCTGGCGGCAACCCGATTTCGCTTCGGACACGGGCAATCGCTTCGACCGCTTCGCCCAGTGAGACGCCGGGTGCAAGGTTGAACGAGATGGTGACAACAGGAAACTGCCCCTGATGATTCACCGTCAGCGGAGTTGTTGAATCTTCGATTCGAGTGAAGCTGTTCAGCGGTACCATCCCCCCCGCCGGAGAACGGATATAGATCTCTTGAATATTCAGCGGGGTGCGTTTGAATTCCGGTTTCACTTCAAGTACCAGTCGGTACTGGTTCAACTGCGTAAACATGATCGAAATCTGCCGCTGACCGAAGGCATCGTAGAGTGCATCGTCGATCATTTGCGGAGTGATCCCCATCCGCGATGCGGTATCGCGGTCGATGACGACTTTCGCCAGCAATCCGAAGTTCAACTGGTCGCTGTTGACATCCCGCAGTTGAGGCAATTCCTGTAACCGGTTGACGAATCGCGGACCCCATTCACCCAGTTCCGTCGCGTCCGGATCTTCCAGGCTGTACTGGTATTGCGTGCGACTGATGCGCGTTTCAATCGTCAGATCCTGGATCGGCTGCATAAACAGCGTAATGCCCTCGACCGAAGCCAGTCGCGGCTGCAGTCGCCGTATTACTTCGGCGGCGCTGATTTGCCGCTCGTCGAGCGATTTGAGATTGATCTGGATCCGTCCGCTGTTCAGAGTTGTATTCGTGCCGTCGATTCCGATGAAGCTCGACAGACTCTCAACAGCCGGGTCCGCAAGAATCACCCGATTCAGTTCCAGTTGCCGCTCGGCCATCGCGGTGAATGAAATGTTTTGCGGTGCGTCCGAGATCCCCAAAATGACGCCGGTGTCCTGAACGGGAAAGAATCCCCTGGGGACGATGGTATAAAGAAAGACCGTCGCCATGATCGTTGCCAATGAAACGAACTGTGTCAGGGTTTGATGCCGCAACACAACGGTCAGCGTCTTGCCATATAACCAGATCACCCCGTCGAACGCCGCTTCGGATGCAGCATACAGCCGACTGTGTTGTGACTTTGGCTTGTGACGCAACAGCGTTGCACACATCATCGGCGTCAGCGTTAACGACACAACGGCGGACAACAGAATTGTCACGCTGAGCGTGACGGCAAATTCACGGAACAGACGTCCGACAATGTCACCCATAAACAAAAGCGGGATCAGCACCGCGATCAGCGAGACGCTCAGCGAGACAATCGTAAACCCGATTTGTTCAGATCCTTTGAGGGCCGCGTCGAGTGGCGAATCGCCTTCTTCGAGATACCGCATAATGTTTTCGACCATCACAATCGCATCATCGACGACAAAACCGGTCGAAATCGTCAGCGCCATCAATGTCAGGTTGTTCAGACTGTATTGCAGCAGGTACATCACTCCGAACGTTCCGACCAGCGACAGCGGTACGGCAACGCTGGGGATAATCGTTGCGGAAAAATTGCGCAGAAAAACAAAGATCACGAATACGACCAGACCGATCGTCATCATCAATTCGTATTGAACGTCTTCGACCGACGCGCGGATCGTGATCGTGCGGTCGGTCAGGATCTTGATGGAAATCGCCGCCGGAAGTGTTTCCTGCAGTTGGGGCAACAGTGATTTCACACGATCGACGACATCGATGATGTTCGCACCGGGTTGACGCTGGATGTTCAGAATGACAGCGGGCGTATCATTCATCCATGCCGCCTGACGCACGTTTTCGGCACCGTCGATCACATCAGCGACCTCGGTCAGTTTGACCGGAGCATCGTGTCGGTACGCGACGATCAATTGTCGGTATTGATCGCTGGTCAACAGTTGATCATTCGCTCCGATCGTGTACGCCTGCCGGCTTCCGTCGAAACTTCCCTTGGCCTGGTTCACATTCGCCGCCGCCAATGCGATCCGCAAATCCTCAAGGTTCAGTCCGAGTGCCGAGAGCGCCATCGGATTGGCCTGGACGCGGATGGCCGGTTTCTGACCGCCGCTCAGGCTGACCATTCCCACCCCGCTCAGTTGTGAGATCTTCTGAGCCAGCCTTGTATCGGCCAGATCCTCGACCTTCGACAGCGGAAGGGTTTCGGACGACAAAGCCAATGTCAGGATCGGCGCATCTGCGGGATTTGTCTTCGTATAGATCGGCGGATTGGGCAAATCGCGAGGAAGGAAGTTGGAAGCGACATTGATGGCCGCCTGAACCTGTTGTGCGGCGACATCGATATTGAGCTCGAGCGCGAACCGCAACGTAATCACCGAACAGCCTTCGGAACTGGACGACGTCATCTGAGTCAATCCGGGGACCTGCCCGAACTGTCGTTCCAGCGGCGCAGTGACCGACGATGTCATCACATCGGGCCCCGCACCCGGATAGAACGTCACCACTTGAACGGTCGGGTAGTCGACTTGCGGCAGAGCCGACACGGGGAGCACATGGTAAGCGACAATTCCGGAAAGCAGGATCGCTACCATCAACAATACTGTCGCGACCGGCCGCAGAATGAATGGCCGGGACGGATTCATAGGGCCCCCTTCTTGCGGGTCTCTTTCGCGGCATCGTTTCCTGGCCCGGACTTCGAACCGTCAGGTGCTGACTTCGTGTCTTTGGCCGATTCCTTGTCTTTCTCTTTTTTCTTTTCGCTTTCTCGCGTGGTTGTTCGGGTTCCTGGTTTCAGTTTGTCGACCCCATCAGTCACGACAATATCACCCGGCTTCAACCCCGACTGGATCAAAGTCTCGGCACCTTCTACGAGTCCGACAGTGACGTTTTTTACTTCGACCGTTTCATCGTCCTTGACGGCATAAACGAAAACACCGTTTGGACCACGCTGTATCGCGGCACTCGGGACGACAACAGCATCGCGACGAGTGTCGACCAGCAATCGGGCATTCACGAACTGATTTGGAAACAGCAGGCTGTCTTCATTGTCGAAGACCGCCTTCAATCGCACTGTCCCCGTTGTGGCGTCGACCTGATTGTCGATTGCCGCCAGTTTCCCCGACGCCAGTTTCGTTTTGAAGTCGCGATCATAAGCATCAACCGCCAGTTCTGGTCCTGAAACGAGTGGCTTCTGAACCCGAACAATGTCGTCCTGTGGAATCGTGAAAATCAGCGCGATCGGTTGCAGTTGAGTGATCACCGCCAGGCCGACAGGATCGTTTGCGCGGACAATATTCCCCTGATCGACCAGCCGCAGTCCGATCCGTCCGCTGATCGGTGCAATGATATGGCAATATTTCAACTGCAACCTGGCATTCTCGATCGCCGCCTGATCGGACTGAATGGCTCCTGCCATCTGTTGCACGAGTGCCTGTTGCTCGTCGACCTGCTGCGGTGAGATCGATTTGGAAGCGATCAGCGGCTGATATCGCTTGAGCGTGAAGTCAGCCGATTTCAGCGTCGCTTCGTCCCGAGCGAGTTGCCCTTCGGCCTGTTGTAATTGCACGTCGAATGGACGTCGGTCAATCTCCGCCAGAAGATCTCCCTCCTTG
>JANXOO010000939.1 GCA_025353525.1 Schlesneria sp.
GTCAGTAACACCCCGAGGTCGTTCACACGTCTCCAATAATAGAAATCACAACGATTCGAGCGATCAACGCTGCCGAATCGTGAGCGAATCGTACTGGAAATGGACACGACATTGAAAAAATCCGGAAAACGGCCAAAAACCGGTATGGGACACGAACCTTCATCATAAGCCAACGGACAGCCAACGTCAAATCGGCTTTCGGCAGTACTCCATTCGAGCACTTCGTCGATAAGGAACGACTTATCGCGATTCAAGTTCCCGGATGCGCAGATTCTTGTATTCGGCCCACATCGGTTTTCCCGCATGCAATTGCAGAGCGAGAATTCCGTCAGTCAAAGCGTTCAACTCATCGTCCTGGCAGTCGATGAGTTGAACGCCATTCATGAAGTGACGCATGTGATGTCCGTTTGCCTCAATAATGACATCGTTCCAGTCGTCGAGTTTGAATGTTTTTCGGAATCCGTCCTGATCGATCAGAACGGGGCTGGTGACATGTTTGCCTTCGCGATCCCATTTCACGACTTCACCGACATTGCAAATGCGGCCCCGCTTGCCCCCTTCGTCGTAAATGAATCCGGCGACTTCAGGGAACGTCAATTCATTTCGGATCTCGTGCTGGTAACCGCGTACAACCCATTTGTTGCTCGGGTTTCCTTCGATAATGTGCTTTGATCGATACTGGATGCCCGAGTTGTTTGTGGCGTTGCAACGAAATGACAGTCGCAATTCAAAATCCCTGGTGCGACCGTCTTTCCAGATCAGAAACGTATTTCCCTGAGCAGCATTTTCGACAGTCGTTTCGCCATGGATTGTTCCGTCTTTGACGCTCCAAAGCCGCGGATCACCGTCCCAATTGTTCATATCCTTCCCGTTGAACAGCGACTTCATGCCCGGAGCCTCAACCGGCGGAGCGTCTCCGGCAAATAACGGAGCGGCAAACAGACACAGAAACGTGACAAGACGGACAGAACTGCAAAGACATCGAAACATTGATTTCTCCATGGGTCGAGTGGAACTGCGGGGAACGATCGAACGGCGCTACGTCGGTCGACCTGCACAGATTGTGATTTTTCAACTCGAAATGCCAGTTGCCCGCATTCCGTCCGTGATATTCCGGTTTTTCTCTATGGCCTCTGTGCCTTGTGGTTCAATCTCTTCGATCCTGTGCACTTGATTTGTCGTTGAGCCATTCCCGCATTGTGCTCGTGTTTCGCATATTCCGGATTTTCGTTTCAACGACCGTTCACCTGGCTGTTTTTCAGTTACTTCTTCTTGTTCGCCTCGAATTTCGCGATCCATTTCTCGGGATCTTCGTCAAATGCCGCTTTGCAACCCGAGCAACACACCCAGAACGACCGTCCCTTGTAATTCACTGATATCGTTCCCAACCCTTGCGAGATGATGCACGTTTTTTCGCCGTAATCTGAATCGCTGAGTGCGAATGAAGTCCCTTCACGCTGAGTGTGTATCGTGTCGACTCGACTGAACGGGCCGTTCCCCCGCTTGCGATCAACTTCGAGGATATACCGGTTGTTCTCTTGCTGATTGAATGTCACTCGCCACAGTTCACCCGCCGCATCGGGCTCGACGTTCGTCAATTGAAGCTTGAAGGTTCGTTGGAGCTTTTTCTCGTCCAGTGCGACATCGCGAACAGGTTCGGTAAACGTTCCGCGAAATGTTCGCTGATGCCCGTCCGCGTCGGTCGCGGCCAACTGGAACTCGTCGCTTGAAGGCAAATACGTCAGCCGACCATCCCGGATATAAATCCCTTTTTCCGAGACCATCCGCAGACTCGGTTGGTCTGGATGACTGACCCAGTCGTAAGCCCATTCCGGCTGTTCGGAATTCGTTTTTCGTGACAAGCCCTTCCACTGCCCCAGCAAAACCTGCAAGGGCTTTAATGCCGACTTGATGGAATCACGTTGCTCGGCGCCTGACAATGAGGGCCTTTGTCCGGATGCCGTTTCGCCACCAATCTCGACAGGAGCAATTTTCCGTCGCCCCGTTAACTCCGCAACTGGCACAGCCTGCACAGAGTCAGGTGAATTTCCTGGCGCTTTCGACACCGGTTGATTCGAATCCCGATGTGACGTGTTTGTCGACGAAGCCAATGAAGGGACCGTTGCCGACCCGCAACCCGCGACGGAAACAACAATCAATGCAATCAACCTCCAATCAACACGATTCATATGACGCCCTTCATCACCCGTCGCAATTTAATTGTCACTTATCACCCGTTCCTGTGATTTGATGCCGGGAATCTCGACGTGAAAATTTGTCGCAGTGTATGGCATACTCCACCCCAGTGTCGCACGATCGACGTTCCAAACCGTGTTTCCGTCGAGTTCGACGTGCAAGCGACTTGGCTCCGAAAGCCGACCGACTCCGTATTCCCAATTTGATCCCGTCGATTCAATCAGAAGTATGATTCCAGGGTTTCGTCCGGAGACGAACAGGAAGACGGCGGCATCGCATTCGTCGCCACCGGCAGGCTGATACCTGTCGATGGGTCGGGGCAAGAGCCGTAATTCCAGATCCTGACCCTCGACCGTCTGATGCCCGGTAAACCGCTCGGACATTTTCTTGAGCTGAAACAGACGTTGTGCTTTGGTTCCGGCAAGCTGTGGTCCATCCGGAAGCGATTTCATCTCGACGGCGGACCTCGGCGGAGACCAAACGGCTCCTTCGGCCATGCTGGCGGAAAAAGGAGTTTCGCTGAGAGACAGATAGTCGTAGACGATTCTCGGCGAACCATCGTATTTGGGGTGCAACTCTGACGTAATGATCGCTTTCGGGCGACCAGACGCACCCAGTCGCCAGACCGTTCCATCGATATATCCGCGCGTCAAATCGTCATATCGAAACAGAGGCTGATCGACCATTTTGTCAGGAAAACCGGGCTCCTTCGAACGAACGCTGATCTCGATGATTCGATCCCGCATCGTTTCAAGTCTCGCGTGTTCGATGGATTTGTCCGGTGAATCGTCACCGAACCCGGTGCCGCCGCATCCCAGCGCAATCAGCAGCAGAACCGACAACACAGGACAGCACACAACGAAAGAACACATCTGGAATTTGCCACAATGGCGAAGTTTCCGCTTCTGACGGTGAAACGGACTCACACACGACGCCCGAAACCGTACCGCGAGCATAATATCCCCCTGA
>JANXOO010000944.1 GCA_025353525.1 Schlesneria sp.
CGCGAATGCGGTGCAAGCAGATCGCCCTGGGCGTCAGCCCAGGGACCCCGTCGACAACGCGAAACGGAGCCGCGAAAGCGGCGATAGAAACAAGGATCGCGAGCCAGGTATCAACGACCGAGAACCCCTTCTTCGCAATCGGGATAGCGGTTGGAAACACAGCATGTCGAACGTGATTCCATGCTTGATAGGGGTAGGGACATCTCATTGGATTGAGACGCCCCTACCTCCGAACCGGACTAGCGAAAACTTTGGGGACACGACATTTCTTGGGAGTGCAGATCAAATATGCCATTTCATGCGGTGCGAAGGGTTGCAGACCCCGTGATCCGAACCGAAACGTGACGGTTCCGTTTCTCGGATGTTCCCGAAGTTCATCCATAATCTGCTTCGACCAGACCCGGATCGCCGATATGCTCAATGGCCGGTTGATTGCCACACGCCCAGTCCGGCACTTATTGCCGGCCAGGGACGTTTCCTTAATGGAACCTGAATTAGGGGTCGTTGTCGAAATGGGGGTCGCGAGGCGCTCCCGAACTGCTTAGTCTTGTTTAAGGCGACCGGCATTGGAAAATCTGCTGGCTGAAAAACGGGGACTGCGGCGCGCCGGGGGTCTTCCTGGTGCCTGTCCCCCTTTTTCAGCGACTGGTATTTCCTTTCCTGACGGTCGCATTATTGAAGTGCTTCATACGCGCAATTCGTTTCGTTGAAAATCGAGGGTTTGTCATGGCCGATCTGCTGGCCTTAAACTGGGACCGAAATCGGCTGACCGGGACCGAAGTCACGGCGAGTGCTGCTGGCCCGCGAATCCTGAACGCCTTCAGCGTCGAATGGCCAGAACAGTCGCCGACGTCAAGCTGGCTGCGAGACACGTTGCGCCGTGCGGGCGTGAATGCCAGGCAAGTTGTGTTGGCGCTTCCGCGCGAAGACGCGGTTCTGAGGCTACTGGAACTCCCTTCTGTCTCGGACGACGAACTGCCGACGCTGGTTCGATTTCAGGCTGCAGCCCGATCGGCTCAGCCACTCGATCAACTGCTGCTCGATTACCTCCCGCTGCCGATGCGAACGGGTGTCGCCCAAAAAGAAGTCTGGCTGGCAACGGCGCTGTTGACGACCACCGACCCGATTCGCGCGCTGCTGGTCGAATCGGGGCTCGAGCTGTCTCAATTGACACTCAGCTCGATGTGCCTGACAGAACTGGTGGCTCGCGGTGAAACGATTCAATCGATGGACCCGGCGGGTGCGAGTCTGGTGGTACTTCGCGATGGGGCGCGAATGGAACTGGCGGTGGTCTGCCAGCGTCAACTGATCGCCGCACACGCCGTGAAATGGTCGTCCGCCAGCGACGTTCCGCCCGTTTCCAAGATGCTGGCCGAGGTCTCACGCGTCCTGGTTCAAGTCCAGGCATGGCTTCCCGAAGGGACATTGCAACGCGTCTGGGTCATTGGTGATGACGCTGACATCGAAGGATTGCCCGAAGCACTCGGTCAACGCTGGAAATGCCCGGTCCAACGTTTCGATCCTTGGCGCGATGCCGGGATTTCCCAAGGGTCGACGAAGCCGCAAGGGCTGTCTTCCCATTACGCGATCGTTGCGGGCCTGGCACTGATTCAATCGGGTGCGAAGACGCCGAAGCTCGATCTTTTGCATCCGCGTCAGCCGCCTGCCAAACGCGATCGTCGCAAGCCGATGTATGCAGCTGCCGCGGCCGCAGGATTGCTGGTCTCAGCACTGGGGACCGGAATCGTGGTCCAGGGCCTGAATAGTTACGACAAAGCAATCGACGAGGCTCGCATACGCGAATCGTCGTTGAAGCAAAGTCTGAAAGCGGGGGAACCCGTGTTCGTGGCGGCGACCGAACTGGATCGCTGGAAAGCCAGGGATATCGATCAGTTGCAGCAAATGGCCGAACTTCATCAGGTCATGGTTGGGACCGGTCGACTGATTATCGCCGACTATAAATTCGAGCCGACTGTCACACCGGATGTCCTCGCCCGGATCATCGGGTTCGGCTATGCACGTGATCGCGTTGATGCCCAGCAATTGTATCAGCATCTGGCTGATCTGCCGAAATTCCGAAACGGGATCCGACCCAAGCCGATCACAGACAAGACTCCCGACCAGGACTACTCCCACAGGTACGAGATCGAGATCGACATCGCATCCGTTAGCGACAAGTCCCCGACATCAACGAAATCCACCAAAGCGGTCTCGGGAACCAAATAGAAATGTGGGACGGTCAGATTTGAATCAAAGTTTTTCTTGCGTATAGCGAGTCCTGCGGAATCGAACGATGCAACGTCGCGAACAATTGTTACTGGGTGGACTGCTGGCTGCTGTAGTTATCTGGCAAGGTAGCGGCTACGTGGCGTCAGCCATATTCGGTCCGTTTCAGACGAAGAGCGAGGAACTGGTCCGACTGAAGAAATCGGTCTCGCAAAAAGAAGACAGCATGGTGTTGCTGGCGCGCGCGACGAAAACTCTCGAACGCGCGACATCGATCAGTCTTCCGCCTGATGCCGTCGAGAAAAACAGACGCCCTGACGCCTTGACCGCCCAACGGCTGTATCAGACGTGGTTGACCGATATGGCGGAGCTCTGCGAATTCGAATCGACGAAGGTGACACCCGTTCGAACGATGGCGAAAGGGGATGTCTATGTTGCGGTGCTCGTCAAACTCGAAGCGCAGCCACGTTACGGTCAACTGGTTCGATTCCTGGACCAGTTCTATCGCACCAACCTGATGCATCGCATCACGTCCATGCACATCACGGCAAAAGAATTTGAACTCGACCCGTACCTGACGGTGACGCTTGAAGCCGAAGGACTGGCCCTGGTGGGAGCACCTCCGCGTCGAACACTGTTTCCTCAATCAGAACTCGCCGCAGACCTGTCGGAAGAAGGGACGGAACTCCGCGTCAGCCGCCTGGATGATTTTCCGAAAAAGCCGGGGTTTCGCGTACGGATCAAGAACGAGTTTCTGACGGTGACGGCTGTCGACGGCGAGAAATGGACGGTCGAACGTGGCTTCGATCAAACGGCACCTGCACCTCATCTCGAACGAACCTTGGTGGAATTGGTGCGACAGAAACCGGATCGGCCGGACCATTCACCGTACGAGTTCCGTAAAATGATCGAAAAGAATATCTTCGTCAAGCCAACTCCGCCGTACCGATTGAAGCTGAGCCCCATCAGCGACAAGCCGTTTGTGAAAGGGAAGTCGAATGATTTGACCATTAGTGCACTTGGTTATGATTCGTCGAAGGGAAAGCCGGAATTCGTGATCGCGGGAGATACACCGTCCGGGCTGAAGCTCGACAAAAACGGGAAATTGACCTGGAAACCAGGTCCCGACATCGTTCCGGAAAAGTACTCGCTGACATTTGAAGTTCGGCATCCCTCGGCACCTCAGGGCCGTCTGACCGAGACACTGACGATCCGGGTGCGCGATGGCAGTGCGACGCCGAAGCTGTCGAATGCGCAGCCGCCGACTGCATTCCTTAACCGGGAATGGAGTTTCCAGCCAGAAGTTTCGGCGGCGGAAGCTCCGAACGCAAAATATACGTGGAAGTTGGGAGACAAACCGCCGGAAGGTTTGAAGATCGACAACCAGACGGGTGAAATGAAGTGGGCCCCAGGCGATGCGATTCCTGCAGGTGAACTGTCGATTCCGGTCGTAGTGACGGATGGTGACACCCCTCCCCAATCAACGACACTGGCGCTGAAGGTCGAAGTCCGCGACGACGAAGCGTCGTTCACGCGACTGGATATCATCTTCCGGAATGGAGACAACAAACGGGCGTTCTTATACGATGCGTCGAGGAACCGAAAAACCGAATTGCGCGAAGGTGAAGCGTTTGCGGTCGCGGACCTGAACGGGACGGTCAGGCAAATCGGCCGGAAGTACATCGTCGTGGCACTGGGCCAAAACGAATTGCGCATTGATGTCGGCGAAACCATCCGCGAAGCTCAAACCAGGAACGCAGTCGACTCGGCAAAAAACTACGAATGAGTTTTACTGGATCCAAAAGGATCATCCGGAGCGCAAACAGAAAATAAGATTGGAATCCAGGGTTTAGCCTGACTTCTCCTCTTTTCGTCTAATAAGTACGATCAGATTCAGAAGGGACGCACATCGTCCACCAGCAGCAGAACCAATGCATCTACTGGCGGGCATGGAGAATCGAAAATGAGTAATTGGTGGGTCACAACGGAACTGGACGAATTCGGCGGATTTCAGAGAGAGTGGTACGGCCCCTACGAAAGGGAAAGCGATGCCGAATCGGGTGCCCTGAGTTTGGCAAAACGAGGCCAGGAACTCGTCGCCGAAACGGTTTTTGGAATCGCGGGCCGCGACGGAACGCGGTTTTCCGAATTCGTCAAAGGCCAAAAATACGCAAGCGGAGCGAGCGGTTGGTTTGCCGTCAAACCCTCTCTGAAAATCAAAATCCCGACGACAGCAATGCCGGGAGTTTGATGCGGCGCGGAACAGACAACGACGGAAACCTGACTTGCGGCATTGATCGCGCCAACTCAAAGACCCACCTGATTCAAACGCTCGCCCCATTAAACAGGGATTGAATCACTTCTCCGCGATTGAGCAGCACGCGTCGACCGAGGCGATCTTCGACTTCGATTTCGTCGGGAAGACCGAGCAAATGATAGACGGTGGCGGCCACGTCGTTGGGCGAGAAGCCGCGAG
>JANXOO010000947.1 GCA_025353525.1 Schlesneria sp.
CCAACTGCGAGCATTCCGCAACCGATATCCGCACCTACGGCGACCGGATACACCAGCTCTTTTGTGGCAATGACGATTCCGTTACAGACATCGCCCGCCAGGTGAACGTCAGGCATCACTGAAAGATGCCGTACGTCGTCGGAATTGGACATCCGCTGGATTGATGCCGCGACATCGTCCGGAAGCGGGTCTGGCAACCACATCGTCATTTTGGAATCAGGAAGTCTATTCATCGTTTTGAACATCCTTCCCGGCAGGAAGAGACGAATTGTTGATGACGACGCGGAACACGAGTTCCGGGACTTTGCGACGACTGATCGACGCGGCCACTTCGGAACGCAGCCGTCCAACAGTTTGTTGCAATCGCTGAAGAGCCAGAGTCGGGTTGAAATCCTGGTCCGGGGCGAATGGGCAAACCGTGACCAGCAGCCGATGGGCATCAGGCGCCGGCGTGATTTCACTGACGATCAAACTGCGTAAAACCTCGTCGTGAGATTCACCCGACAGTACATAATTCAACGTCTCAAGAACTTGTCGGCAAAGTTGCCAATCCTTTCGGGTGTTCCGCCGGTTTTGAGCCGGTCGGAAGAAGGCGCGCGGATCGACACCATCATCGGGACCCGGCTGTCCGCACAACGAGCTGAGGTCTTTTCCTGGAGGCTTTCGTTTCATGAATCTGTGAACTTTCTGGACCGCCCTGAGGCAGATATTGACGCAAAGAATGAACGCAGTCGACGATATGTTGACTACGAACGCGTGCGCACGGTGAACGAGCAGTCGTGCTTCAGTTCACGTGCCTGGATGTCGCTCGATAAGAACGGCGAAGAATGGCGAGCCGGGTGCGATCGCGATTAAGACCCGACGCAATTTCGGCTCAGCGGTTCAGTAAAGCAGAGGTTTGCAGCCATGATAAATCTCCTGCTGATGAGTAGCGACATCCGATACAATCGTCTGGTACTCCGATCAGACAGACACGGGTGGATGATTCAGGTTCGGGCAAAAAAAGCGACGCGCGGGCGGTTTTTGAAATTATCGGGATTTCAAACGCGGAAAACGAGAGGCGTTGCAAGCGGTCTTTCGGTCCAACGGACCATGAATTCCCATAGCCAGCGGTCGGAGTCTTCGGAGGCCCTGGAGAATGGCGTTCCGAAAAAGCCGCATGGAGGCCCAACGGGTCGTCCATTTGAATGATCGACGATTGCATCCTGATGTCGAATGTCAAATTGATGCTTCACTCAAATCAAACACGCCGCCTTTCCCGCATCTGATCGAGTAGCTTCGGTTTGACAGGCAAAGTTTGCGACATAGTAGATCACCTCAACCGTGCCATTTCTCATTCCGCCCTGCTCTTGACACAACGATTCCTGCATAGGCAGAATCGTCGCTGCGGATTGGCAGAATTTGATTTCCGACGATCCCTAAGTTGCCGCTTCACAAACATGCTCTTTGGTTATGACGAACTGTTTTCGATTGTCCGGTCGGCCAAACTTGGTCAGATCGAACCGCCGCCAGTTCTTGCACACTTACGCGACTGAATTCATGACGAATTCGACGTTCGGGTGGTTCACATCGTTTTTGGCCACGTTGAGTGTGGTCCTTCATTGGGGCGTCCACGTTTGAGTGTGATTCTTAAAGCTGATGCCGATTACGATTCGTGGCAAACTAATGTCGTCACAATTCGACGAGGCATTGAACGGCGTGTTTTGTTGCAATTCACGAGGTTTGCTCAAGCCGATCCGAAGCACTACGACACAGAAGGCGTTTTCTTGATTCTTGATAACTTCCCGGACGAGTGTCTTGGCCGTGCGTGTTCAACTTTTTTGAAAAAGGATGCCAAACGAATCATCAAAGACTTTGCGTCGATTCCGATTTGGGAGATCGACGGATTTTCGAGAGACCTCGTTGTGTTCCTCAAAACTTAAAGAGACAATCTCGTGAATTTTGACAACGGAACTTGCGATGAGATCTCAAAACGGTGTTTCGACGGGGTTAAACGATACGATGAGTTTGGCGACCTGTCCGACGATTCGTTTCGTTTGAAATATGACTCCAAAGAGAACCTCGACAGGAGCTACAATGGAAGCTTGTTTAACCACTGGCGGTAATTCGTTGTCTGGCAAGAGGCACGCAAACCGTGGGATTATCCAACCGCCGAAAACGCACCATACGTCGAGCCGTGATTGGGACGTGCGGACTGTTGGTCATTGGCCTTGTCACTTCGTGGATCGTTGCCGGCAGGCTGGTCGCGCCTTGCCCCCGCGTCATTGGCGATCCACCAGCCGATTTTCCTGCAGTATCAATCCTGTTTACCAGCGAATCCGGTTCGAAGATCGCCGGTTGGAGTGTCCCGTCTGGCGACTCTCAAGGGATCACCATTCGACTTCATGGAATGCGCGGATCTCGACTCTCGATGCTGGAGCGTGCCCGGTTGTTTCACTCTGCGGGTGACTCCATCGTCATGATCGACTTGCAGGCTCACGGCGAAAGCCCTGGCAACCAAATAACGATTGGATACTGTCAAACGATTGGATACTGTCAGCGGTATAACAATCCGACTTCTGCAGACGCGAGTGGCCTGCTTTACTCTTTGTTGGCGAGATGATGGGTACCTGTCGACGGCTACTTTTGATCACCGAACGATTTGAACCTGATTTGGGTGGCGTCGCTCGAAGTGCCACTCGCATCGCGCACGCTCTGGCTCAGTCAGGGGTGAGTGTCGAGGTACTGGCGTGGACGCGGGCACTCCCCGCCGGGGAACGCGAAACGCGTGAGATTCAATTATCCGGAGCTGCAAATGCGACGGTGATTGTCCATCGACTGGGGTTATTCGCGAACCTCGATTACTCGCTTCAGCATACGATCACGTTGCTGGAATCCCTGCATCGGTCGAATCCGTTTGACGGAATCTGGGGACATTATTTGTCGCCAGCAGGTTTTCTTGCCGTCTACTTTGGTCGTTCGGTTGGCATACCTGCTACGGTGAGTGCTCGTGGCAATGATGTCGACATGCAAACGTTTCCGCCGGGTGACTTTGCTCGCCTGACCTGGACACTCGAACGAGCCCATTCCATCACGGCCGTTTCAGAGGACCTCGCGAAAAAAATCCGGATTCTTACGACGAATGATAAACCGGTCCGGGTTATCGCCAATAGTGTTGACCTGGATATCTTCCAGCCGGGCATTGCTGATGATGCTTTGAAGTTGTCGCTGGGTATCTTACCGGAAGAAACTGTGTTGGGATTCTCCGGCGAACTACGTCATAAAAAGGGATTGCATCCGCTGATAGCCGCATTTCAACAAGTGCGGCAAGTCCGTCCGGCATGCTTGCTGGTCATCGGCGAAGTTCGAGTGCGAGACCAGGCGGCGCTTATTCCGCTGGGCGCAGAAGATCCGATGACGCGCAGCCGAATGATCATTACAGGGCATCTTGAAAGCCAGCGCGACGTCGCACGCCATCTTCAGTTGTGCGACCTGTTCTTACAACCTTCCTTTTGGGATGGGTTACCAAACGCCGTACTCGAAGCCATGGCTTGCGAGCAACTGATCCTCGCCAGCGACGCTGGTGGAATACCCGAAGCGATCGAACACGGGAAATCAGGATTTCTGATTCCGCGTGCGAAACTCGCTGAATTTGGAGAGGCGATTCTCGAATTACTGACGCTCTCGGTTAGCCAACGTCAAACGATTGGGCAAGCCGCACGAAGTCGAGTTGCCGAACACTTCTCTAAAGAACGCGAAGCCGAATCATTGAAATGTGCATTGGAAGACTTATGGGCCCGGACCAATGTTTGAACACGTCGGCGACCTGACTGTTTTCTTAAGTCGCGTTGCACCCTTCACCTCAATGTCAAATAGGCGGCCCGTAACCGCTGTTGTGCGATTTCCCAGGTGAATTCCCGTTCAATCCGCAGCCGCGCATTCCTCGACAATGTTGTGGCGAATGTGGCATCACCAACGATCGTCAATACCGCATTTTTAATGGCTCTGGCTGAACCCGGACGAACGAGAATTGCGTCGATCTCATTGCGAGCGATCGCTGACACGACCGGCAGATTGCTGGCAATCACCGGTGTGCCAATGGCCATGGCCTCGAGCAATTTCAGCGGACAACACCCCTGAACAATGTTCCGGTCGTTGGGCATTAACGGGACTATTGCCACATCCGCAGCATGGTGCAGATCTGCGAGTTGTTGCTGCGACACACCTTCAATAATTTGCAACCGACCTCCCGCTCCGAATCGATCCGCGACATCGTGCAGGCGTCGAAATTGTGAGGGGCGACCGGAACAAACAATCGTTAGTCGTGCCGGCATTTCCGGCAACAACATCGAAAGCGCTTCGATTGCGACATCAACGCCTTGCCAGCTCGAAAGCGTGCCTGAGTAGATCAGCGAAATCTCTCGATTGTGCAATTCCTTTGGGGTTTGATAATCAAAGATTGACAGATCAACTCCATTCGGAATAACGAACAGACGATTCGGATCGACGCCCCGTTCCAAAAGGTGCGCTGCATTGACATCGCTGACCGTCACGATCAGGTTTGCCGCCTCAAGGCAAACTTGTTCCTGGTAAATCAGCTTCCGCATCAATTCTCGATCATCAGCCACCTTTGGGTATTGGTATTTGAGTTCGATGGAAGGCAGACCGTTGACTTCAAATACCAGATTGTCGCACCATTCCAATTTTCGTCGCGCTATCGGATAGCCTTCAAAAATCGACCGAATGTGTGCCACGTGAGGTTTACGATTTCGCCACCATGCTTTCAGCTGCGAGCGAAAATTTAACACGCGTTCAACGAGACTTGGACCGATCGCCACAAACCCGGTATGCCGAACACCGGGAATTGATGCGTTTTTTTCGTCAGTCAGTCTGCCACTTTCGTTTGCCGCCGTCCCCTTCACTGTCACCAGGTCGACTTCATCGAACTCAGTGCT
>JANXOO010000957.1 GCA_025353525.1 Schlesneria sp.
CCAGTCGATCACACATTATAGTGATCCCGGCGAAATGTTCCGTGTTTTCGCAGAGTTTATACCGCGAGCGGTCTCGTTCAAGGCCATTGAGAAATCCAGCGACACCTGGAAACTGCCGCAGTCCACTTCGAACGCGGAAGAGGACTCGCAAACGAAGCCTCAATCTGGACAGCGAGCAGTATAAACACTGCGGAACGGCAGACGGTACGCATATTTTCGTTTGTTCCTGCGAAAACACGCGTCAAACAAGCTTAACCATGGCCGCACGCTTTAAAAAATACTCTTCCGGGTGACGGACCTGGCAAAAGGGCGTTTGGCGATCGTGGCGCGTGATGAGTTGCACGCGTGACGCTGATAAATCATGCTTCCGGAAGAACGGGATTGATCGACGACTTTTTGAACTTCAAGGATTTTACACGTGAGTCAGATTCTGGCAGGAAAAGTGGCACTGGTGACGGGAGCGGGACGCGGTTTGGGGCGAGCATTTGCCGAGCGACTGGCCTCGCTGGGTTGTGCGGTCGGCATCCACGGAATGCGCGAGAACGGACCTGCCGAATTCGGAGAAGGAACAACTCTGACCGATACCGCCAAACAGATCGGTGACGAATTCGGCGTTCGCACGCAGCGGGTTCTGGGCGACCTGACATCCAATGCCGACGTCGAACGCGTCGTCAGCGAGGTAACCAACGGACTCGGCCCGATTTCGATTCTCGTCCACAACGCGGGGGGAGATATCGCGGCAGCAGGTGGTAAACCGAATCCAAATAGTGCGGTCATGATTAAAGAAGTCGATGTGCGATCTGTTCTTGATCGCAATCTCATCAGCACGATTTATACGTGTCAACACGTCGCGCGCGGTATGATGGAACGCCGCTGGGGACGAATCATCACAATCAGTTCCATTTCAGCCTTCAAGGGAAACGAGTCGAGCTGTATCTATTCGACCGCCAAGGCGGCCGTTGTAGAATATACCCGCTGCCTGGCGGTCGAACTGCGACCTTTTAATATTACTGCGAACACGATCGCACCAGGTGACACACGCACGGGACGATTTCTGGGAACGCGAAGCGTCGCCGAAGAACGACTTGTTACCGATGGCACTCTGGACCGCATCGGACTGGTCGACGAAGTTGCCAGAGTCGTCGAAGTCTTCGCCGGGCCTTTGGGAGATTTCATCACCGGTCAAGCGTTGCGCGTGGACGGTGGCACCCAGTGCTGGCCTGCATGATCTGAT
>JANXOO010000999.1 GCA_025353525.1 Schlesneria sp.
GCAACATACTCGCCGTGCTGTCCAGAGCCCGACCTGCGGGGCAGACAGACGTTGCCGGAAACTTGCGGCGGATTGCTGCGATGATCCGACATCGCGGACTGTTCATGCTCTTTTCGGATTTGCTCTGCGATCCGGAACCGGTGATTGACGCCCTGAGAATGTTGCGACACCGAGGACACGACGTGATCGTCTTTCACGTCCTCGACGAAGCCGAAGTCAACTTTCCGTTCGAAGGCCTGTCCGATTTTGAAGAACCCGAATCAGGTGAACGACTGATCGTCGACGCGGCCGGAATTCGCGGAGACTACCTTGAAGCGATGCGGGACCTGCGCGACCGCTACAAGCGAGAATGCTTGCGGATGGGAGCCGACTACGTCCCGCTCGACACCAGCCTTCCATTCGACAGAGCCCTGGTCGAATATCTGTCGCAGCGACAAGCAAGGTTTTAATTTTTTACCGATTCCGTTACTTTAGTGATCCTGATCGGTCACAGCTCACACTTCTTCAGGCTGTTGGCGGTCAGGCTATGGACTCGTCGTGCCGTTGCAGTGGTCCATAAGAAATTTCAACTGTTCAAACGCCATTGAAAGAGACACCATGGGAAAGTATTTGACGGAGTTTATCGGGACATTTTTTCTGGTACTGACGATTTGCTGCTCGGTCGTAGGAGGTGCAGATCCTGCTCCGCTGGCAATCGGATCTGCGTTGATGGTGATGATTTACGCCGGGGGGCACGTTTCCGGAGGACACTACAATCCGGCGGTAACGTTGGCAGTGATCATGCGGGGCCGGTGTTCAGTCGCAGAAGCAGTACCCTATATGATTTCGCAAGTTACAGGAGGCGTACTGGCGGCCTTGGCCGCAAAGTTTCTACTCCCCGCCGCCAAAGTTCTAGCCATTACGCCGATCGATCTTTCCACAACGATCCCGCAGGCGCTGCTTGCCGAACTGCTGTACACGTTCGCGCTTGCTTATGTCGTCCTGAACGTTGCCACTGCAAAAGCCAATGCCAACAATTCGTTCTATGGGTTGGCGATCGGATTCACGGTCCTGGCCGGTGCTTTTTCAGTCGGAAGTATTTCTGGTGGTGCTTTCAATCCAGCAGTCGGAGTCGGACTTACGGTCATGGGAATTTCTCCACTCGCCAATATCTGGGTTTACCTGGTCGCTGATTTTGCGGGTGGCGTTGCTGCAGCAATGGCCTTCAGCTTTATCAATCCGACCGATAAATGACCCTCGACGCGCCATTTCTGCCGATGCGCGCCATCTCGCCTCAATCGGCTGAATTCTTACGACCGTTGCAACCGATACTTAAGGAGGAAGCGTTTGTTTTTCGCGCTGCAACGAGGTTGCGCACCCCGCCTGCGACGCTGTACTGACCGCCACTGCGGCTCACAAGGTTGTGACATGAAAACGTGGTATCGTCCGTTTAGTCTGTTGTTGCTGGCAAGTATGGCCGGTGGAACTTCTGGATGCGCTCAATCGTCGGGTTGGCTCGCCAAAAAGCCGTCGCGAAAAGAGAGCGACAGAAAACTCGCAGACGCGAAAAAGAAATCAGGCGCAAAAGCTGCCAAATCAACGAAAGAGCTCGCCGAATTGAAATCCGGCGAAACGAGAGTTGCCAAGGCGCCGAACAAATCCGGATCGAAGTCTGCCGAGACAGATTCGAAAATTGCGGCGGCAGGCGACCGGCTTAAACGAAACAAGTCGCTTGACGATCCCTTCGAAAAGGACATGAGTCCTCGCGTCGCCGACAATTCGAAAAAGGCGATGCCAAAGCCCAAACCGAAATCGGCGATCACAGAGTCCGATGACGATGACGATCTCGATACGTACATGGCGAAACTCGATAAACCGATTATTCCCGTCAGGAAAGCGACTGCCAATACGTCGTCCGACGATGAATTCGATCCCTTTGACGATGGCAATACCCCATCGAAAAAGACGGTCGTTCAGGTGAAGAAGGAAGTCGACAAATCCGACACCGATCCGGGCGCCGAAGGTGCCGACTGGGACGACGAATCGCCTGATTCGGTTTCGAAATCGGTGAAGGCCGCACGTGCCGATTCGAACTTGTTCAATGACGATCAGGACGCTCCTGCCGACCGTCAGGCGTCTGCCCGACGACAGTCGGCAGTTTCGGATGTCGAATCTGAATCCAGCGGCAAGACAGGCATCCGGAAAGCACCTGGTCGCGGGTTGAGCACACTTTGCCCTGAAGCCGAAGGGGAATTGAGCTCGCTCCTGAAAGAAATCGACTCGAACGATGCAGAATCGGTCAAACAGGGACTGCACCATATCGGGCAAATGGGCCAAAAGGGACTCGCCGCAACCCCATTGCTCCGAAAAATGCTCAAACACGAGGACCCGTTTGTTCGCGCCCATGCGGCACTCGCGATGGCTCGATTGAATCTGACATCGCCCGAATCGGTCGAGATCGTCATTTCATCACTCCGATCTCGCGATGCAAGTTTGCGTTCGTTCGGTACGGCGGTGCTCGCTGAACTGGGTCCACATTCGAAGCCGGTATTAACAAATATTGCCGAAAGCCTGGAAGATCGGGATGGCCAGGTACGACTTAGAGCAGCCGAGGTATTGATTCGCTACGATGATTTCGCATTTCAGGCTCTTCAGACCCTGCTGTCGTGCCTCAAGGACAAAAACGAAAACGTTCGGTGGCTGGCAACCTATTCGCTGGCAGAACTCGCACCGGAATCGACCGAGGCCGTCCGCGATCTGCTGAAAGCCTCGAAAGATCCGGCCCCCAAAGTGCGAGCCGGTGCGGTCTATGCTTTGGGTGAGATTGGCCCGTTCGCAAAGAAACAATCGATCGACGAATTGCGTCGCCAGTTGGCCACGACAACTGACGAAGAGCTGAAATCCGCGATCAAGTACTCGCTTGAACAGATGGACAAGTGACGGCTGGAGTTGACACCTGCGGGACAGGCGTCTCTAATTCCTTTGGTGAGCGTCGGGAAGACTCAAGAGTTGTCCCGTCGCGCGTTTTGCGCTTTGTCTGTTACGAAACTCGTGTTTCACAGTGAGGAGTACGTTCATGCGGAAGAGTTTGACCTGGATTGCGTGCTGCGCGATGTTGTCGGTAATTGTCGGGGGCCCGGAAGCTCAGGCTCGTCCCGATTACCTGAACAAGGGTTTCAAGAATGCCTATCCGGCACTGAAAACCGAAGTTGAAGCAGCCAAATGCGGAGTTTGCCACCCGGAAGAAAAGAAATCGGTTCGCAATTCCTATGGAAAAGCGGTTGGAACGGCCCTCGGTGAAAAGAACGTGAAAGACGAAGCGAAGATCAAGGAAGCTCTCACCAAGGCGGAAGCCGAGAAGAGCGATGTCGCAGGCAAGACATTCGGTGAGCTGATCAAGGACGGTAAACTTCCTAACGCGAAGTAACCGTTCGCGACCCGACTTATCATCTGATCACCAAAAAGAGATCTTAGGAGAGCTTGACTCCCTGAAAGCATTCCGAAGCCCGACTCACCAGAGTCGGGCTTCGTTCATTGACGGCGTGCAATCTACGGCCGATGCTGAACGTCATGCGAAGGCCGAGGGTTTGAATCGCCTGATCCATTCCGTCGTTGTCAACAGATCGCGGCGGAGACGGTGGCAATTCGCCTGAGACACAACCTGTCCGGGTTCCAAAGGTTCGGATAAAATTGAAGAGCGGGGAGGGAACAGACGAGGGCAGAGAAACGGGGTTTGTAATTCCCGGTATGAAGTGAAATGTTGCTCTGTGGATGTATTCTGATGTAACGACAGGTAGTTGGTCACTATTCTGGCGCGACCGGCTCAATCTGGCGTTCCGGAAATGCAACACTCAGTTCCGCGAGATTTTTTTCCCTGTATTGCCTGACTTCGACATACCATGTTTTTGAGAAATGCAATTGACGGTTTGACGGGTCGATCCTCGTCGGGTCCAAGAGGGAACCGGG
>JANXOO010001056.1 GCA_025353525.1 Schlesneria sp.
CCAGTATCCGCGAACTTTACCTGGCAGCCTTCTCCCGCGAGCCTCGATCTGAAGAACTGAAAACCGCTGCAGACTATCTTGCCGAACCGAAGCTCGATGCCGATGGAAAACCGGTTGAAGGTCAAAAGCCGGAACCGGCGAATTACCAGGATCTGATCTGGGCGTTGATCAATACAAAAGAATTTCTTTTCAATCATTAGGCGACGAATATGACACATCGGTGTTGGTTGCATGTCAGGCCAGACATTGGCCGTTTCCTGAGGGCAGGGATCGCTCTGGTCATGCTCGCGTCCGTATCGATTGCCCAGTCGGTTTGCCTCCCCTCGCCACGTCTTCTGACAACGATGCCGATGGGGGGAACACCCGGGTCCCAGGTCGAAATCACGATCAGCGGAGAACATCTTGAAGAGATCGACCAACTGGTCTTCTCCGATCCCCGAATCGTGGCAACCCGAAAGCTGAACACCACAGGCCAAGTCGAAACAGACAGATACATTGTCAATATCGCCGCGGATTGTTCGCCGGGTCTGTACGAAGCACGCGTCGTCTCCCGCCTGGGAATTTCGTCATCGCGCATTTTCTCTGTCGGCACCCTGCCTGAAGTCGTCCGAACGACACCAAATACGTCGCTGGCCACTGCAATGGATTTGAAAGTGAATTCATTGTGTAACGCCGTCATGACAGCTCGGTCGGTCGATCACTACCGGTTTGAAGGCCGAAAAGGACAACGGATTATTGTCGAATGCAATGCGCGTGGAATCGATTCCAAACTTGACGCGGTACTCGTCATCGGAGATGAAACCGGAAGCGATTTGCTCGTGGAACGACGCAGCGGCGTGCTCGATTTCATTGTCCCGGAAGATGGCAAATACATCATCAAGGTGCACGAATTGACGTTCGGCGGTGGCCCGGCATTTTTCTACCGCCTGGCAATTTCGGATTTGCCACCTGGCGAACCGGTTGTTCGATCGCCATCAACAAAAAAAGTCAGCTCCTTCTCATGGCCCCCGGAAGGTTTGAGTGACCATGCAGCGCTTGCAGAAGTTGAACCCAATAACGATGCCCGACATTCGCAGAAAATATCACTTCCATGCGATGTCGCAGGAAGTTTCTATCCCGCTGCAGATGTCGACACCTTTGAGTTCGACGCAAAAAAAGGAGATGTCTGGTGGGTTGAAGTCGCATCCGAACGATTCGGACTTCCCACCGATCCTTC
>JANXOO010001070.1 GCA_025353525.1 Schlesneria sp.
ATTGAGAAATCCAGCGACACCTGGAAACGGCCGCTGTGACGTTGGTTCCGCTTCGAACGCGGAAGCGGACTCACAAACGAAACCTCAATCTGGACCGCGAGCAGTATCATGTCTTGATTTTGAACATATTCCGGCTGATACTCCGTGTGGAAAACCGAACGATTCCTGTCACTGTGTCGAGTGCAACAACGCCCTCTTTTCAAGCGGACGCTTCCATGCCTTTCGTACTCGCACTTGATGAAGGAACGACCAGTTGCCGAGCAGTCATTTTCGATGAATGCGGGTTGGTTCGAGGAATCGCTCAACGCGAATTCACCCAGTTTTTTCCTCGTCCGGGTTGGGTCGAGCATGACGCCAACGAAATCTGGACCGCGCAGATCGGCGTTGCCAACGATGTACTCGAGCAAACGAAACTTCGATCACACGACATTGCTGCGATCGGGATCACAAACCAGCGGGAAACGACGGTTGTCTGGGACCGGGAAACGGGTGAACCGGTGTGCCGGGCAATCGTATGGCAAGATCGACGGACGGCAGACGCCTGCGATCGTCTGAAACGCGACGGAACCGGACCACTCGTGAGTGAACGGACAGGGCTGGTTCTGGACGCCTATTTTTCTGCTACAAAAATCGCGTGGATCCTCGACAACGTTCCAGGTGCCCGCCATCGCGCTGAAAAAGGACGCCTTGCCTTTGGGACAATTGATAGCTGGCTTGTGTGGAAGCTGACGAACGGGACGACGCACCAAACCGACGTCACAAACGCGTCGCGCACCCTGCTCTTCAATATCAAAACCCGACGATGGGACGATGAACTGCTGCAATTGTTCGGAGTCCCGGCAAGCATGTTGCCTTCAGTCTGCCAGTCGAGCGGTGTTTGTGGCGAAACCGTGGCCAGCCTGTTTGAAACACCGGTTCCCGTCGCGGGGATCGCGGGCGATCAGCAAGCGGCCCTGTTCGGGCAACTTTGTCTGAAGAAGGGCGAGACGAAAACGACTTATGGAACCGGATGCTTCATGCTCCAGCACACCGGAGATACCCCGATTCCGTCGCGGAACCGTCTGGTCACGACGATCGCTGCGGCGGCCCCCGGTCAAACCGGTTACGCGCTGGAAGGGAGCGTCTTCATCGGCGGTGCCGTTGTTCAATGGCTGCGCGACGGACTGAAAATCATCTCATCCTCGGCAGATGTCCGAACGTTGGCGAATTCCGTACCCGACAGCGGCGGAGTTTCGTTTGTTCCGGCGTTTGCCGGACTGGGTGCACCGCACTGGGATCAAAACGCGCGCGGAATGATCATCGGCCTGACGCGCGGGACAACATCGGCCCACATTGCGCGAGCGGCCGTCGAATCGATCGCTCATCAGGTGGCCGATCTGGTCGCCGCAATGCAACTCGATACCGGGATTCGATTGACAGAAATGCGTGTTGATGGCGGTGCGACTCAGGACGACTTGCTGATGCAATTTCAGGCC
>JANXOO010001110.1 GCA_025353525.1 Schlesneria sp.
TTGATCCTGTCGACCAGACCGGTTGGTGAACTTCGATCCCTCGATCAACGCCTGGTCAGTCGTTGCCACGGTGGACTTTGTGCAGGTCTGCCGTTGCCCGGTCAGGAAGGTCGCGTGTTATTGTTGCAGCACTGGTTCCAGGCGATGCAGTTGCCGATCCTGAAACCGCTGGCCGCTTCCGCCCGATATCTGGCGGAACGCTTGCCGGTTTCCGCTCGCGAACTTCGGCAGACGGTCATTGAATTGTCGCGATTGCAGACACGAAAACCGATGCCAATTGATGTGGCGTACCTCCAGCGATGGCTGGCAAAAAATGATAAATCGCCGCGTTTGTCATTCGAAGCCATTTTGAACCGCGTTGCAGACGAATTCGGTGTCGATGCAAATGAACTTCGATCGAGATCGCGTCAACACGGTTTGGCTGTCCCGCGTCAGTGTGCAATGTGGCTGGCTCGCGATTTGACCGGCAGACCGCTCGACCAAATCGGAAAATATTTCGACCGGTCGCACACGACTGTTTCGCACAGTCTGTCAAAATTAAACGAGCTGCTTCCGACAATTCCTTCGCTGCTACAGCAAGTCCAAAAACTGCAGTTTCAATTGAAACAACTCCCCCGCGAAGAATGTGCATAACCTGTGGAAGCTTGTCCACAGAAATCGCCGTTTTTCAACGTCGTGGATGGTCGACAATATCGGTTCGTTCACAATTGATTGTATTTCCAGGCGTTTTCCACATCGTTTTTGACACCCCTTCGTCCGACATTCCACAGACAATGATTGTGGAGAATCCTCTGTAACTCGCGATTTCTCAACCTCTTGCAGCGCCACCGGAATCGACAATCCACATTTTTTGAGGTCCTCTAATAAGACTTCTACGAGAGATTATTTCAGAAGGAAGAAAGAAGAATCCAGGACTCCGATGATGAGAACATGTCTCACGTCCATCTTCAGATTTGACTGAGTGCTCGTTCGATCCTGACGAGGGACCGGTCGCGGCCCAGAATGGCCAGTGCGTCGAACAAACCGACGCCTGCTGACTTGCCAGTGACCGCCACCCGCAGTGCATGCACGATTTGCCCAATTTTAATTCCGTTGCTTTCTGTGAAGTCGTGGACGAGTTTGTCGAGCGTTGTGGCGTCGTAAGGAGTCACTGTTGCGAGTTGGTCCCGGATCGCTGTGAGTAACCCGCGAGCTTCCGGAGCGTCACGCAATCGTTGCTGGAACGGCTTTTGATCAAATGTCATCGATTCATCGGCAACGAAGAACTCTTTGTAGTCGAGAATATCGCTGAAGACGCGTAGCCGGTCGGCCACAGCAGCAATCACCCGACCGACATTCGACCGATCCTCGTCGTCCGGCTGGTCAGGAACGAGTCCGGTTTTTATCAGAAAAGGAAGGCAACCGACGATTTTGTCTTCCAACGGCAGTTGGTTCATCCAGTGTTGCTGGAAACTTTGCAGTTTCTCGGGATCGAAACCGGCGGCCGCTTTGACGATTCGTTCGAGTGTAAAATTCTTGACGACATCGTCGAGTGACATGAATTCCGTCGTTCCATCCAGTGACCAGCCGAGTCGTGACAGCGCATTCAGAATTCCCGCCGGCAAATATCCGAGCCGTTCGTAATATTCGACCATCACCGGATTCAGCGTTTTGGAATCGCCGATACCAAGTTGCGGAAAGACCTCATCCGCCCGGTCGAACAACTTCTTCAATTGGGGACTGTTCCGCAGTTTGTCGACATCACGCTTGCTCATTTTTTTCGTTGAACCGGGAGCCGTGATGAACGGTATGTGTGCGAAAACAGGCATCGGATTATCGAGGGCCTTGTGAATCAATGCCTGAACGGGCGTGTTGGCCAGATGTTCTTCCGCCCGGATAATATGTGTGATCTCCATCTGAGCGTCATCGACGACGGTTGCAAAGTTGTAAAGGAATGACCCGTTGCTGCGCATAATCACGGGATCAGGCATCAGCGAGCAATCCCATTCAACGTGACCTCGCACGGCATCATCAATGGCGATCTTTTGGTCGCGTGGAATCAGAAAACGGACAACAAACGGTCGACCGGTCTCTTCGAGTCTCTTTCGTTCGTCGTCCGAAAGTTCGAGCGAACGTCGCACGTTGACCCAGGTCCGTTTCGCCGCTTCGGCCTGTTTGCGATCTTCCGCGATCAATTCAGGCGGATCGAAATCCTTGAACGCCCTTCCCGTAACGAGCAATTGGTCGACGGCGGCCCGATAAAGGTGGCTGCGTTGAGACTGATAATAGGGTTCAAACGATCCGCCGACTTTCGGCCCTTCGTCCCAGGTCAGTCCCAGCCATTCGAATGCTCGAAAGATCGGTCCCAGTGCCGCTTCGACATTCCGTTCCTGATCGGTGTCATCGACGCGAAGAATAAATGTTCCGCCAGTATGCCGAGCCCATAACCAGGCGAACAGAGCGGTTCTCATTCCGCCAATATGCATGTATCCGGTGGGACTGGGGGCGAAACGGGTTCGAACGGGTCGGGTCATCGAACAGGTACTTTTCTTTAAATAGAGTCTGGTTACGCGACCGGCAGTGGAAAATCTACCAGCTGAAAAACGGGGACTGGCTCCAAGCCTTGTTGGTGCCTGTCCCCCTTTTTCACGGAAATTGAGGGATTTCCGACGCACGTTTTCGTATTTCCGGAATTGGATTCTGATGGAAGAATACGCAAGTTGACATGCAGAATCCTTCTCTGCAGAAGATTTTTGCCCACTTGGTCGAATTGTCAGTAGATTGGAAAAAACGGGCAGTTTGGGAACACAGCCAGATTCCGTGAATGAATCGACATAAAACGATTATAATAAAACGTTTACATCGATTCTAGTCGCCATAGTGACAATCGTTTCAATCGTTTTTTCCAAGTGAATGGCAATTTGATTTGCCGGTAACAGAGGACGTTTCAGGGGTTTCCCTCTCCTCGAATCTTCGAAATCCGAGTACAAAACTCACAAAATGTTAACCACATTACTGGTTGCTGCGACACTTTTTGGAACCGATCCGTCGATCGTGTTTTCCCAGGAGCGCGTCCCCTCTTTTCCTCCGTCAATGGCCTTCAGTGATCAGTCACCTCTGACACCTGGCACATCGGCACAATCTGCTGCAACCGGATCCGATTCACGGTTGATCCTAGTCGGCTGCCAATCCCTTCCCGCAGGACAGTGCTGTGTCACCGACCCTCGGGCGATGTCGATTGGAGTTTGCGACCAGACGTCTGCGGGGATGCTCGTTCGCGGACAAAATGTATCGGACGATCCCCGATATTCGCAGACCTCACGATTAAATGAATCGATTTGGGAAGATCCGTACATCAAGCAATTGCTTGATGAGTTGAATCCATTCGCTCCGCTGCAATTTCAAAACCTGATGAATTACTACGATCCCTTCGGGATTCAGATGGGAACGGGCACATTCGGTCAGCAGGGCTATCGTCTGGGATGGAGCACCTACAACGAAATCTCGGTACTTCCGGCAACGCAAGCGTTCGGAACGGCGGGAAACATGAAGGTGACGCAGTGGAATTCCAATGCCAGGTATTCGACCGTCCTGCAACCCGGCGTTCTGTTTAACGGGACATTCTGGTTCGACGCTCGATGGTGGGATGGACCGAGTGGAGTTGCGTTGCCTGGTCAGGTCGATCAGTTTTCGACCGACCTTGAGTTGGGATTCTTCGATCAAGGTCCGTGGAGCGGTCAGATCGCATTTCACCCGCAGATTGTCGAAACGTACGAAGCGAAGCTCGACAGAAACGCTTTCAATTTTGATGGACGAGCAGTGGCAACTTACAAAGCCTCACCACAATGGAGCTTTGTCGGTGGAGTGGCCGTATGGGATCGAGTGAACACGTTGATCATTCCGCATGTGGGTGCCGTGTGGACTCCCAATAACCGCTGGGAAGTCCGTGCGTTGTTTCCCAAATCGCGAGTCAGCTACTTTCTCGGCAACTGGCGAAACGCCGATTTTTGGGCTTACGGACAATACGAATACACGGCGGAAGCCTGGCAATCGATCATCTCGCCTCCATCGATGGCTGCAACAAGTGACCGAATCCAGATCACCGATCAGCGCTTGACCGCCGGTTTGCGATGGGACAAGGGACGCTACATCTACTTTACAGAAGCGGGTTACGTCTTTGACCGCCACGTCAAATTCGCAGGTGCAGCCCCATCGTACGACCTTGGCAACACCGCAATTATCTCCGTCGGATTTCGATATTAACCAACTGTCCAATGTCGGGGATTCATGACGTCGGCGTTCCATGACATCGGAAAAAGGGGGACTGGCTCCATGTCTTCATGGTGCCTGTCCCCCTTTTTCCGACGAACCCTTTTACAAAGTGGTGCCAATCCACTTGGTAAGTATCTGCGTTTCCCGGCATCAGGCTTCTGCTGGAGTACGATGGCTCGTTAAGATAACGATCAATCGAATTCTGTTGGAGGAAACCCCTGATGCAAGCTCAAGCCGGTTCGGGACTGTGGGAATTACTATTCTGGATCTTCGCGGGAAGTGGATTGCTGGGGCTTCCTCCCGGTGATCGTGATCCGGTACTGATCAAATCAGTCGCGCCACAAACGCAGGTCTATTTCGAGTGGGCCTCGCGAGGCGACGGCACATCAGGCGCAGCGGGTGTCGACGGATTTGCCGCCGATCCCGAAATGCGGCAATTTGCGGAATTGCTGGATGCCGCACTGAAATTACACGTTTCCGCGTCGGGCGAGCACGAGCACGAGCACGATGACGAGACCGAAACGCTTCACGGTCACCAGGCTATTCTTCTTCGCTTGCTGAAACATGTCACTGCACATCCCGGCTGCGTGTTTGCGGGGTTCGAGCCGCCGCCTCAGGATCAAACGGGCATCGCCGAACGATTGAACCTGCCTGCCAGCGTCCATGGAGGAATCATCCTCAGTACGGGTGCCGAAACCGAGTCCATTTGGCACGACCTGAATCGTGCCCTGGCAGTCATTCCCGATTTCAAATTCGACGAAACATCGTCCACACAAACAATTCCGCTGCCACTGAAGGGTCTGTCGTTCGTTGTACATCGCGAGGCAAAGCATATTGCCTTCGCTTTGGGCGAGGGAACGTTGCCTCGCATCATTGAAGGATTGGCAGGTCGATTACCGGGTCTCGACACGAATCCTGGATTTCGTAAATCGATCGAACGGGTTGCCGTAGAAAGAATGTCGACGGTCGGATGGCTTGACGGTCGGGGGATTGTGACCAGCGTGACGACGGCACTTGGTCCCGTCGGACTGTTGGTCCGTCCGATTCTGGCAATCACGGGCGCCGATGCGATCGATCATATCGTCCGGATTTCCGGCGTCGAAAACGGGACGATGATCGAACGAACATTCGTTGCGACCGGAGGGCGGTTGGACGGAGTGATGGTGGTGGCTGCAGGACAACCGATCCGGACGGAACATTTTTCGCATGTTCCTGCCGATGCGGACCTGGTGCTGGCGACGAGTCTCAGTCTGACGCGAGTCTTTCTGGAATCACGACAATTGCTCGCTAAAACGCAGCCGCAGTCCGTTCGGGTTTTCGACGAAGCGGTGAAGCAACTGGAAAAGGAATTCGGCTTAAAGATTGTCGAGGATGCCCTTCCTGCATTCGGCGAGGTGTTTCTCGCATTCGATTCACCGGCAGCAGGCGGCACGATTGCGTCGAGTCTTGTGGTCAGCCTTGATGTCCGCGATCCGGCCAAAGCCCAACGAGTCTTCGAACGCATCATGTCGTTCATTGAACAATCTCTGTCGCCCGAACATTCCGGGCAAATTGACGAAGAACCGTCGACTTTGATGCGACGCGAGTTTCTCGGCCGGACAATTTTTTTCGTTCGGGACCCTTCCGGACAGTTTCCCGGTCGCATTGCGATCACGCCGAGCTTCTGCCTGACGGAACGCCATTTGTTGTTCGCGATTCACCCCCAGGCGATGAAAGCCCAGTTGCGACACCTTAACGCGAAACGACCGGCCTTC
>JANXOO010001119.1 GCA_025353525.1 Schlesneria sp.
GTCGGCCATCCGCAGACTGAACGAATGATTCAGCAGCGAGAGGCCCTGGAGCGGAGTGACCGTGGCGGATCGACGGGGCGTCGTCGTCGACGGGTCGGGACAATCGAACGTATCCAGGAACGGACTGCGGCCGCCGCGTGCCCCCATTCGGTAGAACGTTCGGCGATGATTCGTGTGGCCAACCGGATCGATCGGATCGTAAAATTGAGTCCCTTTGAAGAAGTACGAGTTCACATCCGTATACCCTTTTCCGCCTATTTCGGTGTTCAGTTCACCTGACACCACCAGCATTGCATCGCGAACCGATTCGGCTTCAAGTCGTCTGAGTGGCATCCGCCAAAGCAGCCTGTTCCCGGCATCGACCGCTGCTGCAACCGAATCGAATTTCGACGATTGGCGATAGGTCGCCGAATTGACCAGCAACCGATGCAGCCGCTTCAGAGAAAAACGCCCCGTTCGTTCGACGGTTGATAACTGCGAATTGGGCAAAGGATCAATCCCTGTTCCGGAAAATTCGCTCGCCAACCATTCCAGCAATTCCGGGTGACTGGGCATCCCGGCATGAAATCCCAGGTCGTTAGGAGACTCGACCAGCCCGGTACCGAAATGGTAGTGCCAGACCCTGTTCACCATCACACGAGCAAAAACCGGATTGCGAGGGTCGGTGATCCAGTTGGCCAGCCGCAACCGGCGGTGCGATTCGATCGCATCGGGACGAAGATCAAATCCTGGCGATAACCCCTGCACTGCGGCAAGCCCCGCTGGTTCAACTTCTTCTCCCAGGGACGAGACACTTCCCCGTTTGTGAATTTTCATGGCAGGAGGTTGCGTCGCGATGGCGGAGTAGATTTTCAGCGGCCCGTTCGCTGTCAAGTCGGCATGTTCGAGTCGCAGCCTCGCCAATTCGCTGTGGTGTGTTCGCCGCATCAATCGATCGGCTTCAGACAACTGCGAAGCGATTTCTACTTCGGAAACGTATGAACCGCTTGAATCTGCCGAAGCACCGACCTCGTCGGGTGTCAGGGCTTTGTCATAGAGTTTCGCCGCGATGATCACACCGTCCAGCGATCGGTTGCCCCCGACTTCGGTCCCGTGCCTCAATCCGAACAGGACCCGAAACATCCCCTGGCCGTACCGGACCGCCGCGTCTTTGCGGATTGGTCGACCGTAGGGCTGTCCATTGCGATAGCCCAGAATTGTTCCATCGGCGCGATGAACCTGAGTCATCACGACCGCCTCGCGATCGGCGCTTTCCTCGGCAGGTGCCTGAAACGGCAACGTCCGTTGAAAACCGTTACTCCCCGGCATCCACCGCGCCGATTCATGTTCTGCGTAAACGATCGAGTCGAACGTAGTGCCGTTCAGTGTCTGCAAACTGATGGCACCGCCACCCGACTGCTTCAGCGTCTTCAGACGCAAACGAACTTCGAGCGTTTTCTCCAAAATGTCGCGTGTCATCGGTGGCGACATCGCGAAGGATCCGCCGTCGACGATCAACCCTTCGTCAGTTCGCCGGGCATTTCCGACAAGCGTGACAAGCTGGTCTCCCAACTGGTCACGAAGATCCCGCGTAAAGTCCCATGAGGCCAACGGTGTCAGAACCGTCAACCCGGTCACCGCCTTCTGGTCGGTCCCGTTTCGCCGGTTGAGAATCGCCTGACGAATTGGCGTTTCCTGTTCAGGAATGAGTTTCGACAGTTCCTCGATTCGCCGCGCCAATTCCTGCAATCGTGTGACGACTTCGGGAGGAGTGAATTCGCGTTCACCATGATCGATCCCCGAAAGAGCCGACGCCAACTGGTAGTACTCACGCGTCGGGATCGGGTCGAACTTGTGGTCGTGGCAACGTGCGCAATTGACGGTCAATCCGAGAAACGTTTGCCCGACAGTCCCGACGATG
>JANXOO010001182.1 GCA_025353525.1 Schlesneria sp.
TCTTTCTGAGGCGACGTTTTCAAAGAGTATAAGGAACCGGAAAGTGACCAGAGAAATCGAGTTTCAACGCCTTCTTTCTGAGGCGACGTTTTCAAAGGCGGCCCTCGCAACATCTGGCCTGTGCCGAACTTGTGAGGCAGTTTTCGAGCGGTTCGCTGCGAATCGGTCAGCATCAATGGTCCTGACTTCCGTTATTGAAGCGATGAATCTGTAACTCGTTTTATGACATGCTGTTGCGAAAAAATAGTCGACTTCGAGCGGTCCCCGTATTTTGGACGGCATCAGACCGCTCGCTCTTCCCATGTCAATTTAGCCCAGCCGAGTGGTAACTGCCCCCCCAGCAGAGACCGACTTTTTCCGAATCCGCGAACGGGTTGATGGTACGGTTCGCTGACCGTAACACATTCAAAATGGCTGTGTCTCCCCAAACGGATCAAACACTGATGCGGCAACAACTGTTGGGCAAGTTTCAATATCTGGCTGGCATGCGTTGACCCGTGCAAAAACTCTCGAGCCTCGAATTCCAGCCGGGGCAGATAAAACTCATTGCACATCGCGGCGATGCCCTGCACCGTGAACGTCTTTGGCAGGCGATCATTCGGGGAAACAATCCTGCCGTGATCGGTTAACGCAGTCCAAAATTGCATCTCTCCTGAAAATTGCAGTTGCTCTCCCATGATCGCGCAACCTGTCACTTCGCGGTACATCAGGATATCGGTCGGCTTTTCGGAGACCGCTCCCTCGTGTCGCACGATCTTGACGCGATCCACGAACGTGCTTTCAATGGGGCCAGACAAGTCAGCGAAATGCAGTTGCCGAAACGGATCGCGACGAATATCTGCTCGACCGGACTGATTCTGGTAGTCCATCACGAGCGATTCAAACGAAGTTCCCGAGCGGTCTTGGTGGTTCTGAGCCGCCAATAGCAGAACCGCCGGTCTGATCGTCGAAGACCGCAGCGCCGCGTCAAGGACCGCCGTGCGGACCGCACCTTTCACCGACGAACCGGGAATATAAACCGTTCCGTTTCCTCCATTCCGCGTCATCAGGTGAATCTCACCCGTGCGTTTAGGGTTGTCGAGTTGCCTGGCCAGTTCGCTGGCGAGAGCTGGCCACGTGGCAATTGCGAATCGCTGGTGCTGAGGCTGCACTTGTCCGCGGATCCAGCGTCGAACGGCGACGAAATCGTTTTGCTCGGTGAGTCGCAAGAATTCCGACCTTTGGACATCATTCAAATCACCGAGCAGTCGTGAGAGGTCGTAAACCTTCAGTAATCCAGTGCCAGACTTTATTTCAATGTCGTACTCGTACGGCTCGATGGACTCGCCCGAACCGATATGAACCGGTGAAAGGGGTTCGAGTACCAGCCGGTACGACTCGAAGGGCGGACCGGGATAGTTCATGGCGAAATCTCCGCACAGGGAATCAGCAGTGGGTCGTCCAGCACACCCTGGGTCAGTCGCACAGGTAAGCAAAGCCCCAGAGCGTAATGCCGAAGTTCGGTCCACGAGTGAACACCCGTCAACAATTGGCCAATATACTCAGGAGTCATCCCGTCGACGCACAACACTGTCCGAGCCATCAGACATCGAAACGGTCGCTTCTGTCGTTCGACAGATCCATTTGGCAGCGAGGAAATCGAAAACTCACCTCC
>JANXOO010001144.1 GCA_025353525.1 Schlesneria sp.
GATCGGTTTTCAGGCCGCACAGGCTCCGTTCGTTCTGACAGTGCATACGGATACGATCCCGATCCGCCACGACTGGCTGCAATTCCATCTTGATCCAATGCTGGCCGACGACCGGATCGCCGCCATTGGAACCGACAAACTGGTGCTCCGATCAAAGTTTCAGGAATGGCTGCGATTTGCGGAAGAGACCGTAATGTGGTGGAAGCGATTCCGCCCGGTGCGCGTGCTGAACAAGCTGCCGTATATCCGCAGCCATTGCGCGCTGTACCGCCGCAGCGCAATGGATGAACACAATCTGAAATACGATGACAGTCCGACGTTGACCGCCGGTCAGGGTCTTCACCACGATTTGACTCGGCTCGGCTACGAGTGTCGGTTGCTCAATCCGCGAGATGTCGGACAGCGCGTCGTTCATTTGAATCACGCGACAGAATTGCTGCTTCCCGAGTTGCAGGCGGAAAGCCGGTTTTTGCACTTGTGGCGAGGCCAATCGCGCATCCGTCGCTTCTTCGAACAACCCTCGATCAAGGCGCTGCTCGCGGATGAATCGCTCGACCGGGGCGCCGAATTCCGTCGTCGAGCCGCGTGAAAACAAGCAAGGGCCGAGGCGAGCCCGGTGGCCATGAGAAAGTAGAATCCGGAAAGTGGAAATGAGAGAGAAGTCGTTGTTCTGGTCTACTCACTACTTTCTCGTTTGTACTCTCTGCGAAGCCGCCTTGGGGTTCTTCGGTCCGAGAAAATTCAAGAGAATCCCAAATGGCTGTGACCGAACTCCAAAACAAAGAACTCCGGGGCTGACGTCACCAGGCTCGCCTGGATTTGCATAGTCCCATCTACTCTCCTGGTACTCGCGATACATCACCATGCTCCGTTTGCGTCATCGACTGGAATACTTTGTTTTCCAGATATTCGTTTGCATCATCGATTGCCTCTCGCCAAGGACAACCGCGTGGCTTGCTCGATCATTGGCAAGGCTGATTCACTACGGACTTCCGCGAAAGTGGACCCGGTACGCGGTCGCTCGTGACAATCTTGTGCGCGCCTTCGGAGACAAGCACTCGGAATCCGAAATCGAAATCATTGTTTACAAAATGTGGGTTCATCTGTTTCGGACAGTCGCCGAAGTCGTCCAGTGCGGTCGGAAACTCCATTTGCATTCCTATCGCGAACTCGTCCAGTTCGCTGACTTTAAACGGACGAACGAAGCGATTTGCTCGGGTCGTCGCGTCCTGATGCTGGGTGGGCATTTCGGCAACTGGGAGATCGGCACGTCTCTGTTCGGATTGTGGGGATTCCCGATGGGTGTGATCGCACGGGAAATGGACAATCTGTATCTGCACGACTGGTTCCGGAAGCAGCGCGAGATGACCGGACACCGAATGATGCTCAAGTCCGGCGACTTTGACGAAATGGTGACATTGCTGGAAAAGGGAGGCAATATCGGGTTGCTGTGCGATCAGGACGCGGGACCGCGCGGCGTTTTCGTTGATTTCTTTGGTTCGCCCGCCTCAACGTTCAAATCGATCGCTCTGCTGGCTCTGGAATACGATGCACTGGTCATGGTCGGTTATTCGATTCGCAAACCCGATCAGTCGGGCGACCCTTTGTGGTCGCAATTCGAAGTCGGATGCGAGATCGTAATTGACCCGAGA
>JANXOO010001170.1 GCA_025353525.1 Schlesneria sp.
CGCGAACTTTCACGGCCCGACGCTGGTTGATGTCATCGGCGGGTTGGGATCGCTGATTACTTTGGCGGTGATGCTCCGCTTCTGGCAACCACGACAGATCTGGCGGTTTCCGGACGAGCCTTCCGCAGGAGTGACGAACGACGATCCACCGTTGACAGCGCGGCAGGTGGTAACGGCATGGATGCCATGGGTCTTTATGTCGATCCTCGTATTCACCTGGGGTTGGCCCGATGTGAAAGTGGCGCTCAATGGTGGTCCGCCAGACCGACCAAATGCCATGGCCGGATACACGAAGTTCAACCTGCCCGTCCCCGGCCTGCACCAACACATCTACCGCACGGCCCCGGTCGCTACTGTGCCAGAAGGCTCTGACCGCGCCGCCGAGGCTGAAAAAGCAATCCTGGAAATTTCCTGGCTGTCGACGACCGGAACCGGAATTTTCATCGCAGCGATCCTGACCGCGTTGTGGTTGCGTATTTCGGTCGGCGAGTTTTTCACACAGTTTGGATGTACTGTCTTCGAGATGCGATGGGCGTTGTTCACGATCGCGTCCATGCTGGCATTGGCGTTTACAACCAAATACGGCGGCAGCGATGCCACAATGGGGTTGGCGTTTACCCGGACAGGGATGTTCTATCCGTTCTTTGCACCCATGCTGGGCTGGCTGGGCGTCGCACTAACCGGGAGCGATACGTCGTCGAATGCGTTGTTTGGTAGCCTGCAGCGAATTACAGCAGAGCAGTTGGGGTTGAATCCGATCCTGATCGTGGGCTCAAACAGTACCGGGGGCGTGATGGGCAAGATGATCGATGCACAAAGTATCGTCGTCGCGTCCGTGGCGACCGGGCAACGCGGCGGCGAAGGTAAAATCTTGCGATTCGTATTCCTGCATAGCCTGGTTCTGGCCGCACTGGTGGGAGTTCTGACGATGGCTCAAGCCTATTTGTTCACGTGGATGATCCCGGAATAACCGGGAACCTCAAAATTACGGGGTCGAGATCAGGAATCACAACGATGCGTCAGATCAGGATTTGTTCAAGTCGGTGCCTGAACGTTGCGGCCACAACGGAATCAAGGCGTCAATCGATTGTACGGTGCCACTGGCGAATCGTATTGTTGCTCGTCGAATTCATCATCATCAGCGGATTAGTGGTTCCGTCCGAGTCGCACGCGGAACTGGACTGGCGTCCCGAACGAACCTGGGTCTTCGCCGTCGGTGTGCTGAAATGGCAGCACCCCGATGTTTGGAAAGGGATGGCAAATGCCGAGCAAAACCGCCGCGAT
>JANXOO010001177.1 GCA_025353525.1 Schlesneria sp.
GCAGGGGTGCCGTTTTTCAGTCTGTCAGGGTCCGACTTTGTTGAACTGTTCGTCGGGGTGGGGGCCGCTCGTGTCCGCGACATGTTCCAGCAGGCAGGACAACGTTCTCCCGCCATTATTTTTATTGACGAACTGGATGCCATTGGCAAGGTTCGCAGTCATAGTTCACAGGGTGGAGGCGAAGAACGCGATCAGACGCTGAATGCGTTGCTCGTTGAAATGGACGGATTCGGATCGGACCAAAGCGTGATCGTGCTGGGTGCGACGAACCGACCGGAAACACTCGATCCGGCTCTGATGCGCCCCGGTCGTTTTGATCGGCACGTCCTGGTCGATCGACCCGATATTCGCGGGCGCGAAGCGATTTTGAAGGTCCATGCAGCCAAGGTTAAAATGGACTCCGAGGTCAACCTCAAGCATCTCGCCAAACTGACCGCCGGTTTTGTCGGGGCCGATCTGGCGAATCTGGTGAACGAAGCCGCGCTTCTGGCCGCTCGTAACAACAAGACTTCGGTCACGAACGACGAATTTGAAGAAGGCTTTGACCGGGTCATTGCCGGACTCGAGAAGACCGCCCGTGTGATGCCCGAAGAGGTCAAGCAACGCGTTGCATGGCACGAAGTGGGACACGCACTGGTGGCGTGTTCGCTGCCACATGTCGATCCGGTCCACAAAGTCTCGATCATTCCTCGAGGACTCGGTGCCTTGGGATACACGTTGCAGAGACCGGAAGAAGACCGGCAACTGGCGACGAAGACCGAACTGGTCAACCGGATTTGTGTATTGCTGGGCGGGATCGCAGCCGAAGAGATCGTTTATCACGAGAACTCGACGGGTGCATCCAACGATCTGCAACGAGCCACCGACCTTGCGCGACGGATGATTACCGAGTTTGGAATGAGTCCCAAACTGGGTCGAGTCCACTACAGTGAATCGCGCAGCAGTCCGTTTCTGGGAGGCAGCGCGGCTCCTGCTGATTACACGCACAGTGAAGAGACGATTCGCGAGATCGACCTTGAGGTGCGCAGAATCATCGATATGGCCTACGACACGGCTCACGAAGTGTTGTCGTCGCGACGACCCGTCATGGAACAAATCACTCGTGAATTGCTGGAAAAGGAAGTTATCGACGCCAATCAGTTACAAGCGATTCTGGACCAGCACAAGACTGGTCCACAACTGAAGCCCGGCACGTCTGTCGAGCCGTCGTTGCCTCGCGAGTCGACGGACTTGCCGTCGTCTGGCGATGTGATGCAAAGCGGTTGAGCCTGGTACCATTCGTTCAGGTGCCATCCGTTCGGGCGTCGTCGTTCAATTGGAATCGTCGGTCGGTTTGAGGGCCTTCGCGCGTCCGAATGACGAAGGACGCTCGACCAGCAGGTCGACCGCATCGGAGACGGGACGTGGCCTCGCAGGATCAGCTTCTGCGGCAATCACGATTCGCAGGGGAACAACAACGGTAAACCGGCTCCCTTTTCCAAACTCGCTTTGAAGGGCGATTCCGCCGCCAAGCAGCTTGGACAATTCGCGGGTGATCGAAAGCCCCAGTCCCGTCCCTTCGAACTCGCGTGTCAGCGGATCGTGTTCGCCGGATGTCGTCGACCCCTGTCGAAACTTCTGGAAAATGCGTTCCTGATCTTCCAGAGGAATGCCGATTCCCGTGTCTTCGACGACCAGTGCAAGATTGTCGATTTGTTTCGACGCCCGGACCCGGACGCGGCCACCTTCGGGGGTGAACTTGATCGCATTGGACAGCAGGTTATTCAAAATCTGCTGCAACTTCCCGGGGTCTTGCAATACGATGGGCAGGTCGGGATCGACTTCGAAATTCAGATCGAGATTCTTCCGCTCTGCGAGTGGCATCATCGCGCCGACGACCCGTTCGACGAGATCCGCAACCGACGTTTCGACGGGCCGCAATTCCATTTTGCCGCTCTCGATTTTTGCCAGATCCAGCACGTCGGTGATCAGGCTGAGCAGCGTACGACCCGACGAACGGATATGAGCGACGTAGCGTTGCTGTTTTTCGGACAGATTAGCGGGGTTGGTCAGCAGAACCTCGCTGAATCCCAGGATCGAATTGAGCGGCGTTCGTAATTCATGACTCATCGTTGCCAGGAATTCGTTTTTCAGATTGTTCAGTTCGAACAGTCGCAAGTTGGCCTGAGCCAGCTCATCGACTTTCTTCTCTTTCTCGCGATTGAGTTTTTGCAAGTCTTCCTGAACGGTCGTCAGGTGCCGCAACATCCGGTTGAATGCCTGACTGAGTTCTTCGAATTCGTCACCCGTACGAATGTCGGCGCGCTGTTCGAGATCACCCCGCGTAATGGCGTCGCTGACCTCTTTCAGATGGAGTACGGGTTTCACAATCACGTAACGTACGATGACATAGGTGGCGAACCACGCCATCGCAGTCGTGATGATGGCCGTGGCCAGCAGGATGGCATTGTTCCAGCTCAAATCCTTATGAATCTGGGCCAGCGGGTATGAAATCTTGACGATCCCCAGGACCGTTCCGACCTTGAGGTCTGCGGTAATATCCGGTTTGATGTCACGACTCTTATTGAGTTCACGATGACATTCCAGACACGATTCCAGAGCAGGAACTTGCGCGTAGAACCGGTATTGCGGGAATGAACCACCGACTTCCGTCGTCCATTCCGGATGTTTCGGGACCGGGTTCGTCGCAGTTGGTGACAGATCATGAACGGCTTTGGAATCGATCATGTCGATCGAACGGGAAGCGGCAATCGTGATCGGGGCACCTTCGACCAGGAACAGTGCCCAACTGTGCTCTTTCTGGTTTTCGGGTTTCAGGTCTTTGAGCATTGCGGCGAAATTCTGATTCGCCGCGAAATTGCGTTCGAAGTATTCTGCATGTTTGGCGACAACTGCGGTCGTCACCAGGTTGCGAGCGACCTGCGTATTCTGATCCGAAATGATTTTTCGCGTTTGTTTCGAGTAAAAATAGAAACTGCCCGAGATTAACAGCAGCAAGCCACCGCCGAACAAAACCCGACACTTTCGTTCGAGACTTGTTTCTCCCAAAAGGCGTTTTAACGTGCGGTACGACATAACAACTCCACCAACGCTCGCCCGGATGCCTGACCAGTTTTCGTGACATACAATCCCGTCACGAACGATCCGTTTGAAAGCGCGAAACGGGATTAGAACGACTCGTGCCGGTTCTGGTAAAGCTCGGAACCACAGGTAAGGCAACCGGCCTGCCTTTTGATCCTTGAAATCGTCTGACAGACAGAGTCCAATCTGAGCCGACGCGTGGTTCATCCACGAGTCACCGTTCAGTGCCTGATAAATTGCTCCATGGAAATCAACATGATTCGATATGCCCCGCAACTTCTGTGGATGATGCTCGCGCTTGTTTCGCTTGATCTGCCGCTTTACGCGCAAAGTTCGAAGAAGTCCGCCACCGCACCCAAACCCGCAGCGTCAGCCGAGAATACGCCCGAAACCCGGGCGGGACGCGAAATTGTACTTGGTCGGCTGGCGTCTGAAGATGCGGTTTTCTTTCTGGGAAGCAACGGATGGAAGAAGCCGGAAGCGGGCAGCAAGAATAAAACTGAAAAGCTTTGGGCTGAAAAGTCGGTCCAGTTGTTCGTACAACAATTTGGCGACGAAATCAAAAAGTCAATCGCACGGCAATCGGAAGGCGGCGAAGTGTCAGCGATGCTGGCGTCGACGATTCCCGTACTGATCGATGCATGCATTCGGCATCCGATGGCCATCAGCGTTACAAATCTCATTTCGAATAACGATCCTGAAGTCAATAGCGCTTCGGCCACCGGCTGGTTCGTGGTTGATGCCGAATCGGATGCCGCGCTGGTCCGTGCGGCGTTCGAAAAACTGCTCGAGTCAATACCGAAGGAGACGTCTGGCTCTTTTACCAAAGTGACTATAGAGGGCGCAACGTTCTATGAGCCGGTATTGAGTCCGGAAAATCAATCGGACCTGCCAGTGCTGCCACGATTGGGCATGTATGAGTCGTACCTGATCTTCACGTTGGGCCCCGACACAACCGCCGAAACGATGAAAAAGATCACTGGAGCGAAGAAATCACCGGGTTGGCTCGAAAATTCAATCCTCGAGTCCAAAGTCGACCGGGCGTCATTTGTATCGATATTGAATGTTGGTGCCATTCTGAAGCACGTCGATTCGCAAGTCGAAGACCCGATGGTCAGATCGGTGCTGGATGCTTCCGGAATCATGACGATCAAACGTGTGACTTCAGTATCCGGGTACGATGCCACTGGGGTCGTTGAAAAATTCACGATCAAAACGGACGGAACACCTGCCGGACTATTAGCACTTCTGCCCGAGACGCCACTTTCGGCCACCGACCTGAAAGGGGTCCCTGCCGATGTCGCTCAGGCAACTGTCATCAGGTTTGATTTGGCCAGTTTGATCAAAAAGATTCTGACGATATGCGATCAGGTGTCGCCCGAACCTCGACAACAGTTCGATATGGCAATCGAGCAGTTGAATCAGATCGCCGGATTTCCGGTTCAGGCCGACCTGATCGATGTACTGGGTGATGTCTGGACGATGTACGTTTCAAGAACGGGGACAGCGGGAGGTCTCGTCCCTGGTGTCGTTGTGACATTGACGGTCCGTGATGCAAAGAAGCTTGCCCAAGTTCAAGAGACCCTCGTCCGACGAGCAAATGCCCTGCAGGAACAATTGGGTCCCGAAGCTCGATTCACATTGCAGGAATTCACGATCGGCAAGGCAAAAGGGTATCAGGTCCAGATCAACGCAACAGCGATGGTGACTCCAACATGGGTGATTGCCGATGGTCGCCTGGTCATCGGTATCACTCCGGAATTGGTCGAAGCCGATCTGGCAACCAGGGGCGAATCTGAAACACTCGCCAGCCGGGACGAAGTCAAAGCTGCCTTCCAGAGAAATCCCGGGCCGACGATGGTTTCATTCCGGGATCCGAAACCGGAATTTGAGGGGATCTATACGATGATCAACTCGTTCTCGCCAATGGTTCTTGAGCAAATGCGCAACGGAGGATTCGAGTTCAACATACCGCCATTGCCGCCGTTTTCCAGTATTGAAAAACATTTGGCTCCTTCCGTGACCATGATCAGTCGGGATTCCAGCGGATGGACGAGTGAAAGCCGAGGTGTCGTTTCATCACTATCGGTGGCTTCGCCCGCGACAGTACCGGTGATGATCGCGCTGCTGCTTCCGGCCGTACAGCAGGCGCGAGAAGCAGCCCGGCGCACTCAGGCAAAAAACAATCTGAAACAAATTGGACTCTCGATGCACGTTTATAGTGACGACCACAGATCCTTTCCAAAGCGAGCGATTTCTGATGCGGATGGTAGCCCACAACTCAGTTGGCGAGTCGCCATTCTTCCGTATCTCGACCAAAAGGAACTCTATGACGAGTTTCATCTGGATGAAGCCTGGGATAGTGAACACAACAAGGCATTGATCGGACGGATGCCGGCAGTCTTTGCAACGCCTGGCGACGATACGATGACGAAATCAGGGAAAACCCGCTATGTCGTGCTGGCAGGAGATGATACATTTTTCGATGGCGACGACGGTCCGACGATCGACGATATCGAAGACGGGTTGTCAAACACCATTATGGTAGTGGAAGCACGAGCGGATCACGCAGTGACCTGGACCGCGCCCGACGATCTTGAGCTGGATTTTGAGGAGCCGCTTGCCGGGCTTGAAAGTTCTCGCACGGGCGGATTTCAAGTACTGATGGGAGACGGTGCCATACGGTTTGTTTCGAATCTGATCGACCCTGAAACGCTCCTGGTACTCTTTTCAAAATCAGGCGGCGAACCTGTTGGCGAATTCTAGTGTTACGTGATTTCGGATGTAAACATTCGCCGAAGGTGTGAAATTGACGGGATTGACGCACGTTTTGAGTCGTAGCGATTTCTGGTGGATGAGTCGCGCAATTGACGAGTTGCGGGAGGGGCATTCCCGGCGTCGTCGTCAGGTTTACGAACGTCGTTTCGATGATCGTTGAAGTGGGGTTGGTAACGAATTGTTGCCTGCGCCCTTAACAGGGCTTGAATCGTTCGTGCCTGGATCTGTTCCTGGGGTTGGAAACCCCAGGCTCTATTCCTTCGCTGCTTTGCGGCTAATACAATCTCTCGAATTCCGGATCTCAGCCGCGTAGAGCGGTGCTCGCATTCAGCCGCATAGCGGCGCTGGTATACAGCCTCGGTTTTTTAACCCCAGGAATTGCCACAAACATCAATGTCGAGCCCCCAACGGGGCGCAGGAGATTTCTTCCCTTAAACATAAACATGCCGGAAAAGTATTTGGCCGATTCATCGACACCGACAACTCGCCAGACAGAACGATCCTTCGCACATCCCGTCAGGCTTCGCATGCTGACACACACCTTTGGCGAATGTTTACTTCGAAAAGTGCATATCTATTTTGAAGCTGAGTGGTAGAGTATTTACTGTCGAATTCGCCATCTGCGATTGGGGTGGTTGAGTTCGCTTTATATCCCCTCAGGGCACCTGGAGTTGTTAGCATGGCCAAAAAGAAAGCGGTGAAAAAAGTTCCTCCTGTGAAGACGGTCAAAAAGAAAGCGGCAAAAAAAGCCGCTCTGGTTCCTATCCCAGCCAGCCTCAAAAAAGCTGGAAAACTCACCCGAGCACTTGCCGGGCAACTGGAGCTTGCTCAAACAGCCCCCGCGAATTCGGGAGATTTCGGCGGTACCTGCTGGATCACGCACCCTGACGTTCTGCAGCCAGAGCCGGTCAACGTCAGTCAGGCTACGTGCGCTCGAATCCATGGTCGCTGGGAACCGAACTGAGCTTCAAGCGACGGTGTCGGCTGCATCGATTGATGTTCCAGCTCGCATGACACAGGGACCGAGCGTAGGGTGATGAAAACCTGGGGTTGACATGAAAAAGTGATCGGGCGAGATTTGTTACGGAGACTCACTGTTAAAGGCCAGTCGTTGCAAGGATTGGATACTCGGCGAAACACAGCAAACCCGAAACGGATTTACCCTCTTTCG
>JANXOO010001202.1 GCA_025353525.1 Schlesneria sp.
TTTCGTCCGCAGCGGGTGACCCCCAAGCCGGTCGTGGAAGGCCTCGAAACGGCCAAAGTTGTCGGCAAGAAGGGTGAAGAGATCTGGATCGACAAGTACGGCCGCGTGCGTGTCCAGTTCTTCTGGGATCGCAAGGGGAAAGAGGACGAGAAGAGCACCTGCTGGGTTCGCGTAGCGCAGATCTCGGCGGGAAAACGCTGGGGGGCCTATTTCTGGCCTCGAATCGGCCAGGAAGTGCTCGTGGCATTTGTCGAGGGTGATCCCGATCAACCGGTGATTGTCGGTTCTGTCTATAACAGCCAGCAAATGCCCCCGTACCTGGGCGATGGACCCGACGAAAAGCACGCGGTCGACCCGAATGTCAGCGGAATCAAAACGAATTCGACAAAAGGTGGCGACGGCTTCAACGAATTGCGATTCAATGACACCAAAGACAAAGAGCAGGTTTTCATCCATGCCGAAAAAGATATGGACGTTAAAGTCAAAAGTGTGATGCGAGAGCACATACTCGGCAACCGAAACATCATCGTCGGAGACGAGGGGCAGTCGGATGACGACAAGGGGAATCTTTTTCAGCTGGTCCACAAGAAATGGATGCTCAAGACGCTGCACGATAAAGTAGAAAAGGTAGAAGGGGATCACTACCACACTGTCGGAAATGGTGACGCTGACGGCGGCAACTCGCATTTGTATGTCAAAAAGGATCGGCTCGAACAGATTGGCGGTGATCAGAACCTGACAATCGATGGAGCCCGGAATGAAAGTGTGGGGGGCCAGTATTCGTTGACGGCCGATCAGTGGGATACAAAAATCCAGAAAACAGCCGCACTTGAAGTGACGAATTCACTACATATCAAAGCAATGTCCATCGTTATCGAGGCGGACATGCAATTATCCCTGAAGGTCGGCGGTAATTTTGTGGATATCTCCGTAGCCGGAGTCGCGATCAACGGCATGCCGATGCTCATGCTGAATAGTGGTGGCGCGGCGGGTGCAGGGATACCTCCCCAACCCGCAAGCCCGACAAAACCGCAAAGTGCCGAGAATGGCAAACCACCGAATGACTTCTTTAAAAAGGCCGATGATTCCAAGACCGGCAGCAAGTCTTGCGACTGAAGGTGCGAAAATCCGATTCGAAAAACGGTTACGATTCTGTCGATAAAACCCGGGATTGAATATGTCACAGCGTCTGGTACTGGAAGTCATCAGCGGACCTCACAATGGCCAGGTGGCTTCGGTGAGGGATGGCGAATCACTTGTTGTCGGGCGTTTGCCCGAATGCGGTCTGTCTTTTCCTCAGGACCTGACAGTCTCGCGCCAGCACTTCCGGATCGAGTTCGAATCCCGTAATTGCCGCATCGTGCATCTCAGTCAGACGGGTGAAACACTCGTGAACGGCAATTCGGTTAGCACTTATGAATTGCGAACAGGTGACGAAATTGAATTTGGGTCTGGAAACAGAATTCGGATTTCGATCGACGATGGTCGTAAGGGCCTCGCCTCGCCGACGGTCGCTCCCGTCAAATCGGGCCAGCCCGAATCTGAGGCAGGCACACGCATCGTGGCCTCGACGGCAAGCTGCGGCTGGAATCTGTATGAAAGTGCCGAAGATCAACCGGGACACGATATGTTGTTGAAGGTACTGATCGGGACTCGTCAATTGTATTCGATTTTTGATTTTCGACGGATCGGAACTTCCGTAGCGGCTAATCTGGTCGATCCGGGTCATCTTTTTGAATGGATCGAGCCACCACTTCGCGATCAGTTTTCACCCATCCTGTTTTCAAACGCGGCAAACCCCGAGATGGCAGATGCGATCAATGCTGCGTGGGGAAAAGACGGGCTCGTCTGCTTCGGTTCGACGCTGCAGGGTGACGATTTGTTGACGCACTGGCGCAAGGCGATCGGAATGGCGGCTGACAAGCCGGGAGACGGGATGACCGCATATTTCTGGCCCTCGATTCTGAACATGATTTTAACGTGCCAAACCGCCGCCAAAGTGGCTACCCTACTCGATGGACTGACCTGGCTGTTCGTTGAATCGCCGGAATCTCCCGGCCAATGGCGACTTTTCACCAAAGACGATTTTTCGTCCGAATTGAAGAAGGCCGGATTGGCGACTGTCCCCGCGACCAAAACCTCGTCATGATCAATACTTAAACTTCGCGCGGTCTAATTTGAGGCCTTTGATAACCCCTGCAATTGCTGGAAATTGCGTTTCCAACTGTCAATCTGCATCGAACGCGGAAATGGACAATCAAACGAAGCCTCAATCCGGACCGCGAGAAGAATAAATTCAACATCGATCAAATTGACAATAAAAGGAGAATTTCATGCCACCTGCTGCTCGAATACTCGACATGCACGTTTGCCCAATGCAGACGCCGGCGGTGGTGCCGATTCCCCATGTTGGCGGACCGGTCTGCATCGGATACCCGATGGCTCTCATCGAATTCATGCCTGCGGCACGTGTTGGTGATATGCTGGTTTGCGTCGGGCCGCCCGATGTCATCGCGATGGGTTCATTCACCGTTCTGATTGGCGGACAACCGGCAGCACGGATCGGAGACCTCACCGCTCACGGCGGTTCGATTGTCATGGGAGCCCCGACGGTCATGATTGGCTGACGCATTGAAAATCCGATTCGTATTTGAGAACCGCTGATGAGTCCTGGTAAACCCCCTTCCCGTGACTGGCGCGCGCTTCCTCCAACGCGGTCTGTCTACGCTCGCGAATGGCGCGGGACGGCGAGCGGTGGCGGATCAAAGTACTCGCGCGGATTCAAGTTGCGAGTCGTTGGTTTCAGTCTGATCCTGTTGATGTCGTTAATCGCCATTCTGCTACTGGTTCCTGTCGCAGGAGGAATGCCCAAAACACAGGTCCTGACCTTCGGGATCGGTGCGTACGGCGGGCAAACGAATCCGCGCGGAATCGTGCCGATCAATCCGTTTGGCGAACAGGATGCAGGTGCCTTCAAAATCCTTCATGATCGCAACGAAGCGCAGTTCCTCGAAGTTCGTGAGGAAGTCAACGCTCTCAATGGCGACCAGTTTCTCGATTTCTGGGCGTCCGAACGAAGTTCCGACAAACTCGCACGACAAAACCTGATCGTCTATTGCACGATGCACGGTCTCGTTCAACCGTCTGGTGAAGTCAGGCTGTTTGCCATCGATGCCACACCGGAAACTCGCGGCAAACTGATTCCGCTCAAGGATCTTGTCGCCCTGTTGCAGGAATGCCGTGCGCGACGGGTCCTGCTGGTACTCGACGCCGCACGACTTGAATCGAGCTGGCGTCTGGGAATGTTGTGCAATGACATTGCCGAACAGGTCGCGAGTGACTGGCCGGCCCACGAGTCAAAACGAAATCCGGAATCGGGTTCCGAGACTGACAAGGTTGCAATCCTGCTCGCCGCGAGTCCCGGTCAGCAAAGCTGGCCAAAGGAAGGCCGGTCAGCGTTGGCTCATTTTCTGATTGAAGGACTTTTAGGAGCCGCCGACGGTTGGGAGGCGACCGACGGACGATCGCAAGATTCCGGGCGACACGATCAGCGGATTGGCTTGCATGAATTGACCGAATACGCACGTCAACAAATCGCCGACTGGAGCCGCGACCGCTATGGGGCTCTGCAAACAGTTGAATTGCTGGGAAACACAGCCGATTTCGATTTGGCAAGTACCTCGAAACCGGTTTCGGTCGGGTCCGTCGTCAAGATTGCCACCGCCAAAAACAAGACCAAGGCCATCGACGCGGCAGTGAGTGAGAACGCAACCAGCGCAGACACGGCATCGACCGAGACACCGCCAGAAGTCAAGTGGGACATTCAGTTGGCTCAGGAGTTATGGAAGACGCGAGACCAGTGGCGCGACGAAACCGGAAAAACGCGTCCCGCCGTTCGCCGGCAATCCCCGCTTGCATGGCGATCGTTCGAAGCCAATCTTGCCCTGGCCGAGTCCCTGCAACGCGGCGGACAAGAAAAACTCGGTGTCATGGCACTTCATCAGGCCGATTCCATCGGCAAGAGATTGACCGAGCAGTCGTCGGCTGTGGCGGGTCTGAGCTGGAATCCCAAAGACGCTCGAATGCTCAGGAACTGGGGCTTCTTCGTCGACACAAATCTACTGACACGTGAAGCGATCGTCGCTGCAGGAAAAAGCCTGCTGGCCGACCTCGCGAACTCGTCAGCACCGCCATCGGACGCGACTGCAGCACCTGCCTCTACAACATCGACCCAAAACATCTCTGATCTTGACCCGACAGTCGTTCGCGAATGGATTGTTCAGGAATTACGACGCGAGTCGTCCGCGAAAGATCGGGAGCAACTGCGACGAATCCTGGGACGATTGCCCGCGACCCCCGATGCGTTGTTTTTGAGCGATATCCTGGCGAACAAATCAGATGATCTTGCCACAGGTTTATCCGACTTGCTGCCCGAATTCTTTGAATTGCATGATCGGTATCGCCGGTTGGCCGTACGCATTCCCGAGTCGTGGAGTCTCGTCAAAGACGACATTCGGGCAGGTGTTCGGGCATTGAGTGCTGCCGAACGGTGGATGTTCGCTCCCGGATCACGCTATCCCGAAGTCAAGGAATGGTTGCGAAAGGGAGCTGAAATTGCCGCCAGAGCCGAGCGGAATGCGGACAGGTATCGTGAAGCCATCGGAATCTGGTTTGACCTGCTGACGGAATTGCCATCGGTCGCGGAATGGGTCGCCGCGCGGGCCAACGACGACGATCGTAACCTGACATGGATGCGATCGGCGGCAAAACAGTGGTCGCTGCAACAGCAGGAAGAACGCTCTGATGTCTCGGGGTTACTCGAGACATGGCCGGAAAAGCCCAAACGCCTGACAGATGTCGAACGCAGATTACTGATACAGTTTGTCGACGCCCAGCGTCTGAAGTCCGTTTTGTTTGCAAGTGCCAGCCGGCGCGATTCCGCCGACAGACTCGACAAACTCGTGAGCGAAGCGACCGCTCACCGGCGCGATTTCTGGAAGGAATTTGCGCAATTCTTTTCACCAGGGGAACTCAAAACACCGTCCGCGACGATTTGCCGTGAATCGTTTCGGTTGCTCGAACAGCCATGGTTACCGCTCGAAGACCGAATCCGACTCGACAAATTACAACGCGAGATCGAGTCGCGGCTGGTTCGCTTGGCGACGGGCGATTCGGCGAAGCTGAAAACGGCATCGAATTCAAGCGGTTCGATCACCGGGAAAACGACGATGAAAGGGGGCGTGTGGCAAGGATTCTGGGCCACGGCAACATTGGATCTGTTTGCGAAGAACGCGGGCGAAACTGCCGAACTGTGGAAGGAATGGGATCGGCTGGTCGAACTATCCCCCGTTTCGGATGCCACGGCGAGTTCAGGTGCGACCGAACGAGGCGATTTGCGCAAGCGGCGAGCCGACCTGGGTCAGAAGATTCGCGAACAATGGATTCGACCGGTTACTGATGCTGCTGATCTTCCCGGTATTCACCTGCTCGCAGCGGTTCAGGAACCGTTTCTTGTACCGGATCGTGATCCCGATGCATTGATCCGAGCCGAGCGGCAACGTCAATTCGGGGCATGGCTAGTGATGTTTTCTGACGGTTGGCGCAATCGTTCCTCGATCGCGGCGACCGCCAGCGGTCTCGCCTGGTCAGATCTGGCAAAGGCAGCGGATGAACTGGCACAAGGGTTGGTCGGAAATGCCGAACGGATCGATTCGCCGAACCGTACAACGCCTGCAGCGTCGCCGAAGATTCAGGAAGAGTCACGGCCAACGTTAGATGCCGAGCGGAAGGGGCGATTGACGTTCACAGTAGCGGGAAACTCGGGAGGTGGTCCTGCGACGCATGTCACACTGACATCGGAACACGTGCGTCTGGTGGAAGGAAACAGACCGATCCCGATCGATCGGGGACTTTCCCGACCGATTCCTGCGGGTGGAAAGATGACGTTCGACGTGATGCTTGCCGAGTCGATCGATTCAACACAAACCGTGATGGTTATGTTGACCGAAGCGGACGGCTATCCACTCGATTTCAGGCAGATTCTTGTCAGTCCGCCTTTCGATCCCAAACAGTGGCGAGTCGAGTTTTCAGAAGCAACAACACAAAATATTCTGGAAACTGTCGGCCAATCGGCCGGTGTCAGGATTTTCCTGCCGCCGTCAGCACCCGTTTCGCTGCGGGCGACTCTGGTTCGCCCCGAGAAAGATGTGACGCCCTCGGCATCAATCGCCATTTACCGCCTTCTTGACAACAGCAAGCCGCCACAACGAGAACTGCTCGGAACAATCACCGATTTCAAGCTCGAGTCCGGCCGGGTTCGTTCGCCAATCGTTTGGGACTTTCCCGAAGCGCCCAAAGAAAAATCTGTGGCGAAAGAGATTCCTGTGCCCAGTCCTGCTAAAGAATTGAGTTACGGACTGGTGTTCCAGATCACTCCCGAAGGCCAATCGGCTCTGGAATATACTGTTCGTCCGACTTTCTATTCCGCGATGAATTTCGTGGGCGAGCCGAAACCGGTGATCGCCAATGACCGTTTGAATCTGGCTCTCGCCCGACCCGTCGTTTCGAAAGACGGACTTCTGCCCAAAAAGATTCCGGTTGAACTCCACGTCCCCGATGCCATCCGAGCCTCGATGACAGACTTCACGCTCAGTGGATCGGTTGAACAGGGGCAACAATTGACGCTGTCATTTCCGTTGCCGAAAAACTGGAGTGAACTGGCGCGCGACCGACAATTGACGATCACACTCGATGTCGCCGGGTTGCCACACGCCTATGTGTGGCGTATCGAGTCATCAGGAATTGTGACCGCGATCACAGGCCAACCGCCGAACCTGGCGATCCGGATGTTGATGCCGCCACCTGAAGGGAAGAATCCGCCGCGATTGAAGCCCGTCATACTCGCTGGAAAAGAACCTGTGGGCCTTCAGTTTCAGGTGAACGCCACCGAACTTGACCGCACCGACGGTCGCGGCGACTGGCTTCTGAAGTACACGGTCCATCGCGAATCAGTTCAGGGTCTCGATCCGACACCCCTGCAGAATTCGTGGCAAATGGTCTCTTCTGTACAACGCCACGTTTTGCTCGAAGGCATTCAGGGTGGGGTCTGGAAGGTTCAAACTCAGGCGGCAGACTATGAAAAGGTCGAACCCGACTCGGAAATTCGGGGTTTGTCGGGGCGTTTCCAGGTTCGGGCTGACATCATTCGCGGGGACGAACCGAATCCGGTGGCGACGACAAAGATCCGGTTTGCAATCGATGACTTGAAGCCACCTGATCTGAAAGTGACCTGGCCGAACAGCAGCCCGAAATCAACCGAAAAAGATCTGTCATTTCAAATAACCGCCAGTGATCCTGAATCGGGTGTTCAACGCATCGCTTACGGGTTCGACCTGAATGGCGACGGAGTTTTGCAAGAGCCGAAAGAGCTGCTGGGTGAGACCCCTCCCGATCCAACGGGTGGAGTCGGTCTCGACGAAACCAGACTTGACCTGAAGGTGACAATTCCCAAGTCGAAGCTTCCAAAACTGGCAAAAGACAAGGACGAAGAGGCGAAAGACCTGATCGTTCTGGCGATGAACGGAGTTGGCGTTGTGAAATCAACGGTCGAATCCGTTATGTTTCGCAAACCACCCAGGTCCGTAATTCCGATGAAAGAGCCAACCTGTTCGCTGGTCGTCAAACTGAACGTCACGAAGAAACGGACGGCGGTGGTCGAGATCACGGGGCCGAGCGTTGGCAAGGAAACGACCGAGGACGACAGTGTTTCGTTTAGTAACCTCAAACCCGGTCGATATATAATCAAGGTATCGGTGACATACATCAGGACGGGAGATATTGAAACGGGCGAGCAAACTGTAGATATCAAAGCGGACGAAAACAAAACTGTCGACGTCAAATTGTCGCCAAAGCGATAGGCAGACGCGAATACCGAATCAACAGTCCCGGTACACAGTACTGGTCGGAGTCATTGATGATCGAGTCGTTTTTTTTGAGCATTGCCCGTGTTCTGAACGCGGGGCACCGGGTCATCTACGCCGCACTCAGGTGGCTGGGGCTGCTTTTCGGGATGATCCCCAAGGCCGGGCGTTTTCCGCCAATCGTCTACAGCATCATTCATTACACGTTTATTATCTCGGTGACGCTGGTTCTTGCGTATTACAGCACGTACTGGATTCCGGAATCCCGGGTGACGTGGCCGTACTGGTTTGTCAGGCGTTTTTATGTCGCGATTGAATTCCTTCTTTTTTACCTGTTCGTCAGGTTGTTGATCGTCGGAATCCAGCTTTTCCTTTCGCGAGATCTGTCGGAATTCGAAGATATCAATCGTGCCTGGGAAGCCGGGCTCGACGCCTTGGCTCGAGAAGGATTCGACCTGCAATGGTTGCCGGTATTTGTCATCAGCGGTGCGACCCCGGACCAAAGTAAAAGTTTGCTGGAAAGCTCGCGAATTACCTGGAAAGTGAACGGCGGTACCGAAGATTCCCGGAACGCCGCGCTGACATTTCACGCATGCGATGAGGCGCTGTTCATTTGTCTGAACGATGTCGGTGCCATGTCACGTCAACTTAGAAAAGTTGCCTCACGCGGTGCAGGCGGAAGCGCGGGTTCGGCGGCAGCATCAGGGCGTTCGGATGCAGGTATTCCTGCCACGATGCGGCCCGATCAGCTTCGTGCCGCCGTTGAACAAACGCGGCGGCCTGATGCCGCAGACAACCCCGCCGGGCGAACACTGGCACCTGGCGCTGCTGCGGCAGCGATCGCGGCAGCCAACTCACCAGCCTCGCACGGTCGCGCGGGCGAGACGATTCGTCCCGGTGCGATTGCAGATGCGAAGGGTTCGAGCACTGCACCCGTTGCCCCCGCGAGCGCTCTCGAAAAACTTTCCAAAGAAGAACTGCAACTGAATCGGCGGCGGCTGGAATACTTCTGCCAGTTGCTGGTCGAGCAGCGCGGCAGTTACTGTCCCTTGAACGGACTGCTTCAAGTCATTCCGCTCCGCTGGACCCAAAGCAACGCCTATGAGCCGTTGATGGCCGCGGTGGGACACGACGTTCAGTCGATGCACGACAGTTTGCACTTGCAGTTTCCGGTCGTCTGCTTGCACGTCGGATTGGAAGAATTGACCGGACTTGCCGAATTCATCGAACGGGGTAAAGAACTCGATTCGCGATTCCGTGATTCACGAGCGGGATCACGATTTCCAGGCGGACTGGCGATCGATGACAAGACGGCATCGTGGGTTATCGAACGCGGTATGATCTGGTTTCGCGACTGGGTCTACGCCGAATTTGCCAAAAACCTGGCCAGCCCCAAAAACCGGCAGCTCTATCAGTTTCTATGCGCATTGTCGCTACGTCGCGAGCGCCTGGTGCGCGAATTGAAAACGGCCGTTGGCGATTCGCGGCAACCCGTACGGCTGACAGGATGTTACTTCAGTGCGACGGGTCCCGATGCGCCACGGCAGGCATTTGTACAAGGGGTCATGCAGCGGCTGATGAGTGAACAAAACGATGTTGCCTGGCAGCCGGAATGGCGGTCTCGAGATCGTCGTTATTTGTGGCTCGCAACTGTGTTGTCGTTCGTCACGCTCGCTGTATTTTCGATTGATATTTATTTCATCTGGACGATATGGGAACAATCATCAAACGTTGCAGCGGGATGACATTTTGTACCTGCATTTGACCGACGTTTGAAATCGCTTTCAGGAGCATCAGAGACCATGCCGCCCGCATCAGGCCCTTCATGGCGCGGATCAGCCGACAAACCCGGTAAAGGAGCCGGCCGGTCCTGGCGTCGACCGGGGACGGGCGCAACAGCCACGTGGAACTCGCGATCACGCTGGATGCAAACCATCCTCAGTACACTATCGATGCTGTGCGCGTTCGCCGCAATCGTGATCTTTATCTTTCTGGTGTTCGTACCGGGATGCAACCGGACGGATTTTGCAGTGCTGGCTCCTGCGCCGTACACCAATGCCGCCATGCAACCTCAACCGTTCGGCAAGCGGGATGCCGACGATTTCCGCGATCGTTTTTCTGCCGACGCATTCATGCCAATGCTCGATGTGAAACCGGTGACGGGTGATACGAAGTCCGTCCGCAAAAAGCTGGCAACTCCTTCGCGATCACGCAAGACGACTGTCATTTTTGTAACGGGATTGGCCGGACAAACAGCCGACGGACCTGTCCTCTATCGGACCGAATCGGGCCCGGACGATACCGACGCAGAGGTGGCCGAATCAAACGGGTACCTTCCGCTGGAAAAGATCTGGAAGTTACTGGCAGACCTGCCTCCAGAACAAAAGAAGATCGTTGCAATCGACCTGGGCAGTGGACCGATCGATTGGCGCTGGGGCCAGTTTTTTCATCCGCAACTGGGATCGATGTCGGAAAAAGGCGATGCCAACGGGCCGCTTCACGATGTCCTTGCAAAAATCCCCAATTTGGCTGTTTTGGCCTCGGCGGCACCGGGCGAAGTCAGTTGGGGCAGTCCGATTCTCAAGCAGTCGGTCTTCGCTCACTTTTTGATACGCGGACTCGCGGGTGAAGCCGACGGAAGTGCGGGCGCGGCCCCGGATCGTCGCGTGACATTGGACGAATTGCATCAGTATGTCCTCACGCGGACGAATCATTGGGTGGCTCAAAATCGTGATCCTCGGGGTCAGCATCCGCAACTCCTTGTCTCCGCCGAATCACGCGACCGCATGAAAAGTGTTCTGGTGACAGAAGTCAAAGGCAAAGTCGCACCGCCAGCAATCGATCCACCCAGGCCAATTGACGGCAACCAGGTCAAAAAGATTGAAGAAATGTGGTCGGCTCGCGACGACTGGAGCAAGACCGAACCCGAACAGTGGCATCCGGTTGCATGGCGGCAGTTTCTGGAAAACCTGCGACGGGCCGAACAGTGGTGGCTGGTCGGCCAGCCCGACGAAATGGTTCCCAATCTGTTCGCCGCAGAAAAAGCGATTCAGACACTGAAGTCGCGTCAGGAGACACGCAATCGTTTTACGGCAACCGGGCTGTTACGTCGCGACCTGTCCGAGGCATTTTCCGGCAAGGATCTTGATGTTCCCGAACAACAGCTTGCACAGGCGTTAGGTCAGTACGCACCAAAGGCGATGGCCAAATCAGAAATCGAGCAATCAGTGGCATTGCGTAAATTCGCCGAGGTTCAGGCGTGGCACGGGTTCCGCAGTCGGCTTTGGACGGGGACACTTGTTTCCGACGCCGATCGCGACCGACGAAACGCAGAAGATTTGTTATTTGTCGGTGGGCCAAGTGAGCTCGAATCGTCGGGCAACGCACGCAAATCGGCGACGGCCGGGTTCGAACAGGCTCAACAGATCATCGGCGAATTGTCGGAACTGATCCGATTGCATAATCGTTTGCTGGCCGAATTGCCCGATCTGGCGTGGTGGGCCGCACAACGATTGCCGGACGAGATGATTTCAAAACCGGCCAACGAATCGAAGCGATCGCGCCTGATGACCCGATATTCAGAACTGATCGACGACGAAAAATTCCGCCCCCCTGTTTTTTCACAACAGGAAAAGGGGCTGACGAGCGAATTGAATGATCCGATCGAACTTCAGGTCGTCGAGGTGCAACTGCTGCTGTTGTTCGAGCAGACTCGAATGCTCGGTCGGCTGATCGATCGCGAGCTGGACCCCGCAGCGCAGTCATTTGCACTACTACCGGAATGGCGAGCTGAACGCGAGTTGGTCAAACGGTCACTGACCGATCCGGATCGCGGTCTGGATGCCATCGCAAAGCGACTGATTCGAAACGCGGACGGATTGATCGGTTCATCCGACTCCGAGTCGAAAGGTGCATCGGGTGCCGAACAGGGACAGACGCAACATTATCACTGGCTGCGCCTGCGGAATGCGTTGCAGTGGTCCGGATTACCCGCCAAATCGCGTCGCGGACTGTTCAATGCGCTGGAAGAAAGCGGTCGAACACTGCATGCCAATGCGCAAAAAGTTCCTGTTGCCAAGGCAGCCGACTGGAGCGGCGACGACTGGTCAGGTGTCGACGGCTGCTGGCAGTCATTGTGGGCGCTTCAGATGCTCTCGATCGGCCTGCCGGAAACAATGGACAAACGCTGGGTCGACTGGAAAAACGCCTGGCTCGACGGCAAAAAAAGGGAGCGGCAACTGGTCGACCTCGGAGCCTCGGTACGCAAGGAATTTCGCAATCGGGCCCGTTTGGCCAATCGCACGCTGGAAGAATCAGATCAGCTCGACGGTGCAATGAGGACGTTGCTGGTGGCCGAACGAGCGGCCCGCTCGATGCACGGGTACGACGCCGTATTATTCAATGTCGATCACGATCCGGTTCGTCAGAGAAACGAGTTCGATCTCGGTGCGATCTGCCTCGTACAGGCCGAACGGTACCTCGACGATTTCTGGGGAAACGTTGCGGGGGGCGAACCGTGGTACGTGAGGGCCGTTGATCGCTGTTTGCGCGGAGCTGTCCGCCAGCAGGAAATGCTCGGTGCAAGGGTGCTCAAGACAGTTCGTGACAAAATTGCGTTTCAACTGGACGAGCGACAAAAGGCGGGCCTCAGGATCGCCTCGGTCGATGGTCGCATCGACCTGAGTCTGGCCAACCAGCGCCCGACAAAAGTGACTGTTGCAGTCGATGCAGGGGTTCCACCCGGTACGGCGGCCCTGTGGCTGGAAGAGGATGTCCCGGATGCCGACAGGATTCTGAATTTCACTCCGGACAGCCGAAAGTCCGTCACATCGAAATCATCGATGGCCGAATTCACAATCCACAAACAGAAGTCGTTTGCCGATGGCCAGTGCGATGAAATTCGTGTTCAACCGCGATTGCTGTTCCGGTCGCGGTACTGGAACGAGAAAGAAGGCGAAATCCGTGTTAATCCGTGCTCGCCCAGGTCCATTCATCGCGAGTTTCAATCGACGCCAAATACCGGGGGGATCGTCGTTCGCGGGGCCGATCGGCGCGACACGATG
>JANXOO010001208.1 GCA_025353525.1 Schlesneria sp.
GGAAACTTTTTGCGAAAGTCGGAATCGAACTTGTCGATCAGTTCGATCCGCTTTTCGAACGATGCTTCCGTCAGGTACTTCGGCGTAACAGTATTCTGCAGTCCTGCATTCGGGTCGCCGACAGGGACCGGAGTGAATTCCGGTTCCAGAAAACCTGCACCCGGATGCCTTGCTTCGCTGCCGATCAAGACATTGCCCGGCAGCGTCTTGTTTGTACTGCCGAGGATTTTGAGTGCCCAGGCTCCCATACCTGGATGGCGAATTGACGCAATTTCCTTGTAACTGGTCCTTAGAAAATATCGCCCGCCCTCGTGATCGCCGGTTTCGGTGTGCAGCGATCGGACGACCGCCAGATCACTGGCAAGTTTGGCCAATTCCGGCAGTGTCTGGCCGAATTGCATACCCGGCACGTTCGTGGCAATCCCCTTCGTTTCGCCCTGCGTTTCGCGGCCGGGTTTAAGATCAAACGTATCGAGGTGCGTCATGGCACCGTTCATATACAAAAAGATGACGTGCCGGGCCGAGCCCCCCTTCCCGTCATGCGGAGCCCCTGTAGCCTTTACATCGTTCTTCTTTTGCCCTTTCTCATCAGCAGCACATGCGATACCCGCTGGCAGGATTGTTACGCCAAGCATCGTCCTGGCGGCGCATTCGAGAAACGCACGACGCGATGAGTCCGTTGATAGGTCAGTACGCATAATTCGATGCCTTTTAATCGACTGCCAACAGCTTTCCGATTGCTACTCTCAAAAACCACTGTGTATCAATTGGAAATTTGCGGAAAGTGCCACTTTTTTGGAGTGATCAAGTTTAAATATCATTGTATAAACAGGAATTCCCGGGTGTTCACCAGTGCCCAGATCACGTTGCCGTAACCGGCTTCGCCGTGGGCTTTCACTTCAGCCTGTGCCATCCGACGTTCGGCCGTAGTCGGCTTGCGAGTGAGAATCGACTGAAACACGACATCGATTCGTGCATCTGCCGATTTCTCTGCGGCGACGTTCTTGTACATGAACGATGCCGGCTCAAGCAGCATATGCGTGATCGGCCCGTTAAACATTTGCAGCACTTGCGGAACCGTACCGTCCACCGACGAAACTTCGATCGCGTCCCGATCGGATTGTCCGAATTGACGCAGAAAATGACCCGCTGGACGCGGAGAAGGAAGTTCAGAGGCTCGCACCAGTAACACTCCTTTGTACGTATGTCCCTTGTCACGTGCCTCACGTGTTTTCTTCAATTCCTCTGATCGCAACTTCTGATCGCGTTCGTAGATTTGTTGAGCCGTTGCTTTCGCCAGATCGACACTCACCAGCCTGGACTCAACGCTGGCTGGTTCAGCCTGATACTCACCCGGCTTGAATGCTGCCAGAGTGATAAAGCTGTCCCACACCTGCTCGG
>JANXOO010001231.1 GCA_025353525.1 Schlesneria sp.
GCAGGAATGAGAAGGTCAAAGACTTCGTCGTCCTTAAAATGACGGCGCGCGTACTTCATTGTGAGAATGAGGCGATCGCGAAAAGCATTCAGATGGCACATGATGCCGTGGTGGATGGCTTTGTCGCAATAACATCCACAGACGCGAAAAACAAAAGATGGGGAAAAATTCAATGACCGTATCCATGTTTGAGTCAGTCCCTTCGGGCGTCGCCTTTACACAGTCGTGTGCGTTAGACGCTGTTGCTCACAACGCGAGCGACGCATTTTCAAGTGTGTTGATGGCGAGTCGATTCAAACCGGAATGGGTACGGGAACTGCGAGATCGTCTCGATTCATTCCGAAACCTTCCTCAGAATTGGGATAGCTACGGAGCATGCCGCCCGTCCATTGCGTCGCTCCAACTGGCGAAGCAACTTCTCGATGTTATTGGTGAAGTTGTAGGCGTTGACCCGCCGCGAATCGGAACTTCGTCTGCGGGCAACGCAGCGTTTTCCTGGGAACTGGCGAATGGACGAAATCTCGACCTTGAAGTCTTACCGTCCGGTTCAATGCGATTCGCCTTCTGGTGTGATGACGACGACTCCCATGATGATGAAGGAACCACCGAGTACGTTGACAAAATTGCGAGTTTCCTAACGCAGTGGCAGGTCAAACCGAATGACTGCGGAAGAAATAATCGACGGTGACGAGATTATTCTCCGCAGTATTCCTCCGTCGGCAGCTGGTCAAGACTCCATTACTCAATGTGATGATGGAAGTTTTCGACCCGCCAGTTTTCGAATGTGTACAAAGCCAAGTGAATCGGGCCTATCCTGCACGAGACTGCGTCAAACTTCGCCTCAAGAATTACTCGATCAACTTATCCTGGATGGGAATTCTACCGTCGGATGGATGGTATGCTGGATGCGTGCCTCCGACATCCGCCAAATCGGCTTGGAAGTCATATACAAGCCCACGAACCGAGACATCGGGCATCGCGAGATCCGGGGGGAAAATCCGACCGGCGGAATCTGCGACTTCCCGAGCAAAAGAAATGGAAAACTCGCGAAGATTGCCAGGATTTTATCTGACGATGTTGTTGCGAATTTGCGTGCTGGAGATGACTTCCCCTCGAAAGAGAATCTCTAAATACGCTTCGTGAGGTTGATCGGATTTACGTGCAAATCCACCGCAGTCACTCACTCGTCTGATCGGATCAGAGAAAGAATCGCTCGTCGAAGCGGTTCCGCAAGCGTTGACCAAGCATGTATCACTCGCCGCAAATCAGAGTCAGTTTCATCTGAACTCCAACCTGGTGTTCGTTTTTTTCTATCCTCGGCCAAGGTACGCCTGATCGCGGGGCAGGACGATCGCTTCCAGAAAATTGACGTCGGCGGGCAGCGTGACCATCGCCAGTGCCGCTCGGGCAATTGATTCGGATTCCATCATTGGTTCGTCGTCCGAGTCCTTGCCTGACTCGATCCTCCGTTCGACACGGACGTTTCCCGGGTGCAGGCACGAACATGTGATGCCGAACGGTCGACCGTCCAGAGCGATTGCCTGAGTCAATCCCCAGACTCCAAACTTTGCGGCCGCATATGGGCCGCTTCCCTCGCGCGGGCGCTGGGCGCTGATCGAACCGATGTTCAGTATCCGTCCCGATCGTCTCTCTTTCATCAGCAGAAATGCCGCTCGACTGCACAGAAATGTTCCCGTTAAACATGATCCGATCACGTTGTTCCAGGCCTCGAGTGACACTTCGTCGAGTCGTCCGCCGTCAAACGCACCTGCATTATTGACCAGGATGTCGATGCGTCCGAATCGCTTGTTCGCTGCGTCGAACAGTCGTTCTACCTCGTGTTCCTTCGACACATCGCACGTTTGTGCCAGTACGTCGGTGCCATTCGATCGCAGCTCGACAGCCACCTCTTCGAGTGAGTCGCCGTTCCGGGCACACAACACCAGTGACGCACCCTCGGCAGCGAACGATTTCGCGATCGCCTTGCCAATCCCCCGATTCGCTCCGGTTACGACGACGATTTGATTGGCCAGTTGATGCATTTCGGCTTTCTCGTTCGGGTTCTTCATTTCGGACACTCAGCAAGTTGGCTACGATGCGCCATCGTCAGGGTGAAGAATGGGCAGGGAAGGGAAGAATGGGGACAGGCACCAGGAAGACCTGGAGCCAGTCCCCGTTCTTCACCCATTCTTCAGCCGCGTCAATGACGATGCCATTGGAATGATTTCAATTCTCCTCTGTCAAACCTCGAAGCCGGAATAAGCAGGACTCCGTCTGTATGGATGAAATCAAACCTTCATTCGCGACAACGGGACGCCTGGATGTCGTATTACTGTTTGCCAGCCGCTGCGTGCGGCTGTTCGCGTACGGATTTCTGTCGGTTGTACTGGTGCTTTATCTGAAGTCGCTCGGGCTGACCGAATCAAGTATCGGACTGCTGATTACGCTCACGCTGCTCGGCGATGCGGTGATTTCGCTCGGTTTGACGAGTTGGGCTGATCGGATCGGGCGACGTAGAATGCTTCTGATCGGGTCGATCCTGATGTTGTTCGCGGCAGCGTTGTTCGCCACGACCGGTGAATTTCACTGGCTGGTACTGGCCGCAACAATTGGTGTCATCAGTCCCAGCGGAAACGAGGTCGGTCCATTCCTTTCGATCGAGCAGGCATCGCTGACACAACTGCTACCCGACGAACGCAGGACGATTGCGTTCGCGTGGTACAATCTGGTCGGTTCGATCGCGACAGCGTGCGGGGCGTTGGCAGGAGGATGGTCGTGCGAGTTCGCGCGGCGAGCCGGAGCGATCGGACCCGATATTTATCGTCCGGTCATCCTGGGCTATGGCGCGTTCGGATTGATCCTGGCGGTATTTTTTTTGTGGCTTTCTCCTGCCACGGAAGCTCCGGCCATTGCCTCGACAAACGCCCGGCCCGGCGGATGGTTCGGGCTGGGAAAGTCGGCCGGCATCGTCACCAAATTGTCGATGCTGTTTTCACTGGATGCATTCGGAGGCGGATTCATCATTCAAAGCGTGCTCGCCTACTGGTTCTATTTGCGATTTGACCTCCACGAATCGAGGTTAGGCGAGATCTTTTTTGGCGCGAATATCCTGGCGGGGATTTCCTCGCTGATGGCCGTGTGGATGGCACGTCGCTTCGGACTGGTCAATACGATGGTCTTCACACATCTGCCGTCAAACGTTCTGTTGCTGCTGGTACCGTTAATGCCGAATTGTTCGCTCGCCGTGACGCTGCTGTGGATTCGGTTCAGTATCTCGCAGATGGACGTTCCGACTCGACAAAGTTACGTGATGGCGGTCGTTTCGGCCGACGAACGATCAGCCGCTGCAGGTGTCACCGCGATGGCACGATCGTTTGGAGCGGCCGTCTCTCCGCTCATCGCAGCCAGCCTGATCGGGAACCTTCGCACCGCAGACTGGATTTTCTATTTGTGCGGCGGGCTGAAAATTGTGTACGACCTGTTACTCTATTGCGAATTCGTAGCGGTCAAACCGCCGGAAGAACATTGACACAAGGAAACACTGATGGCCAATCACGCTCCGCGATTCTTGCAACTGGCCGACGCCGTCCGCGTCAACATTCGCGAATGCACCGTGGGTGATATTCACAAACGGATCGAAGCGGGCGAGTCATTCCTGCTGTTCGATGTGCGGGAAGAGAGTGAATATGCAGCCGGACATTTGCCGAGTGCGAAATCGCTGGGTAAAGGGATTATTGAGCGGGATATCGAGTCGCTCGTTCCCGATTGCGACCGCGAAATCGTGCTTTATTGTGGGGGCGGATTCCGATCGGCATTGGCTGCCGACAATCTGCAAAAGATGGGCTACACAAATGTGATCAGCATGGATGGAGGCTTCCGGGGCTGGAAGGAAGCCAAATTCAGAATTTCATCCGAATAACTGCTGCCAGCCGGAACGAGGTTTCAGCATTGTAGGACAACCAGATCGCGAAACGCCAAAAAGATACGACCGACGATGGGCTGAAGGGTTGGTCGCTGAAACCTGCCACTTTCTCTGCTGGCTGCCACCCATGCTGTTCATTGCACTCAGCAGTTATCGACAAAGGCTGGGAGATTTGATCGGTGACACAATCGTGATCAACGCTCCTTCGTCCCAATGAGTCACGTCACTCTTCCTTGGCGTCCTTGAAGAACGCGTTTTTCATAGCATCGATCATAAACATCGGTTAGAATTGATGTGTCTTCGCCCGGTGCCAGCCGACGAACTGACTCGTGTTTGATACTGACTGAGTTTCTGTATTCATGCCGTGGTATACCCGTTTTATTGCTGCCTTTGTTGTCGCTCTCGCTTCGTTTGCGGGTGCGGCTGAACCTGATACGGCGGACTTTGACGATCCATCCGATCCGGTCGCGGGAAAGAACCATTGGGCATTCCGCCCTCTCGAACGTCGGCAACCTCACGCCTCAACGAACGGAGTCAACTGGTCCAAAACGGCCATCGATCAATTTGTCATCGCGCAATTGGAGCAAAAAGGACTGAGGCCGGTTCCGGATGCGACTCACGTTGATCTTGTCCGACGGGTCTGGTTTCAATTGACCGGATTGCCTCCGAATCAGAATGACATTTCGGAATTTCTGAGCGATGACCGCCCGGATGCCTTCGAACGCGTCGTCGACCGCCTGCTGGCCTCGCCTCACTTCGGCGAGTGGTGGGGGCGACATTGGCTCGACCTGGCACGCTATGCCGACTCGAACGGCCTGGACGAGAATTTTCTGTTTCGCGAAGCTTGGCGCTACCGCAACTGGGTCTTCAGTACAGTGAACGCAGGTCAGCCCCTGGACCGTTTTGTACTCGAACAGGTTGCAGGCGATCTGCTTCCGTTCGAATCGGTCGATCAACGTGATCGACAGCGAATCGCCGCCGGGTTTCTTGTGATCGGTCCCAAAGTACTGTTGGGGAACAATCCGCAGAATCAACGGATGGAAGTTGCCGACGAATTGATCGATACGATTGGACGGACCGTCCTGGGACAAACTCTCGGATGCGCCAGATGTCACGATCACAAGTTCGATCCCGTGCCGACAGCCGACTACTACGCTCTGGCAGGAATTTTCGCCTCGACGCATGTCATGGAAACCCGATACATGCTCGGCCAGCAACGCCCGATGGAGCGATTAGCCGGACTCGGTACCGATGGTGAAAACGCTGATGACGCCTACGAATTGTACTGGCGACAGCAGCCGCAGGTCGCCGAAAAGAAAAGTCAGGCTGAAAAAGTGCTCGAAACCATCAAGCAGGGAAAGACCGAAGAACTGACGGCGCTTGTGGCCACGAACGCTGCTGCAATTGCCGAAGGTGCCAGGGCGACTGATGATCCCGACAGATCGCTCGACCAACGGATTGCCGCCCAAACGGCATTCATTGCAGAAATCGCGACGACATTGGCCAATCCACCTCCGATCCCTCCGCGAGGGATGATCCCGACCGATATCGATCAACCTGCTGACGAACACATCCGGGTCGCGGGACAATTCGACAAGTTGGGTGAACGGGTACCACGCGGCTTTCTGGCGGTACTTTGCGACGATCCACGGATTGCCATTCCCGAGAAGCAAAGCGGTCGTATTGCGCTGGGTGAATGGCTGATGGACCGCAAACATCGAACCGGACAGGTCGCGGCGCGCGTCTTGTCCAATCGCGTCTGGCACCATTTGACGGGCAGCGGAATCGTCCGCACGGTCGATAATTTCGGGCGAACGGGCGAACCGCCCAGCCATCCGGAATTGCTTGACCACCTCGCACAAAAACTGATCGATTCGGAGTGGTCACTGAAGTCTTTGGTTCGGGAGATTGCGTCGAGTCGGACATTCGCATTGAGCAGCAACTACGACGCGGATAACTATGCCATCGACCCCGACAATCGATCGTGTTGGCGAGCAAACCGGCGGCGCCTTGATCCCGAATCGACACGCGATGCAATTCTTCAGGCGTCTGATCAACTTGATCTCTCGCCGATGGATTCGTCGGTATGGTACCTGGGAGACCAGGCGACTGCCGTCGGGCCGAACACCGTTCGCCGCAGAACCGATTTTCGCTGCCGCAGCGTCTATTTGCCGGTCATTCGAAATGATTTGCCCGATCTGTTTGAAGCATTCGACTTCGCGAACCCTCAATGTGCCACGGGGGCTCGACCGAATACGACGGCACCTGGCCAGGCACTGTTCATGCTCAATGACGACATGGTGATGGACGCTTCGGACGCGACGGCCCGCAGAATTCTTGCAGATACGGCGTCCGTGTCTTCGGATACGACCGATGTCCGTGTCGAGCGAATGTTCCAGTTGATACTGAACGGGGAAGCGAACGACGACTTGCGGCAATCGATGCGACGTTTCCTGTTGCAGACGGAAGAACGATTGAAATCGGAATCACACCCGCAGCCCGAGCATCGTGCGTTGGCAATTGCATGCCACGCCCTGTTTGCTTCGAGCCGGTTTCAATATCTCGAATAAATTCGGAGAGGTGACCATGCGATGCCACGATTTCGTTCCGCGATCGACGCGTCGTGCCATGTTGCGCAATACGGCCTGCGGTTTCGGTCAGTTGGCACTGACTGCGATGCTCGCCAGGGAATCGTATGCCGCACCCGATATGAAGGCCGGGTCCGACCTGTGGCAGCAACCGCATTTTCCGCCGCGCGCCAAACGGATCATATTCCTTTTCATGTGGGGCGGACCAAGCCACGTTGACATCTTTGATCCCAAACCGCGACTCAATGAGGACGATGGAAAGCCGATCTCTCCCGAAACGGTCGGCGGTGAAAAACCGGTGCTCGGAAACGCACTCGGCTCGCCCTTCAAGTTTGCTCAACATGGAGAAGGGGGCGTCCGGATCAGCGAACTGTTCCCGCAACTCGCACAACAGGCCGACAAGTTGTGCGTCATTCGTTCGATGCATACCGAAGGAAACGCTCACGGCGAAGCTCTGTTGCGATTGCATACCGGACAAGCCAACCTCGTCCGGCCAAGCATCGGAGCCTGGCTGAGCTACGGGTTGGGAAGTGAGAACGAAAATCTGCCCGCATATATTACGATTTCGCCACCGCGCGGACATGGCGGAGTGCAGAACTACGGCAGTGCGTTCCTTCCCGCCATTCACCAGGGAACAGCGATCGGGTCTGCCGAGACGCCGATCGCGCAAGCTCGCGTCTCGCATATCGGAAACTCGCGCATCGATCACAATCAGCAACGCGCCCAACTCGATCTGATTCAATCACTCAATCGGCAGCATTTGACGGCGACAACGACCGATCGGGGAATTGAAGGACTGATTGCGAACTATGAACTGGCGTATCGAATGCAAACGACGATCCCACAGGTCATGAATATCGAACAGGAAACCAGGGAAACACAGGAGCTTTACGGAGTCGGAATTGCTCCGACGGATAACTTTGGGCGACAATGCCTGTTGGCTCGCAAGTTTGCCGAAGCGGGCGTCAGATACATTCAGGTATCGACGGACTATACGTGGGACCATCACAAGAAGGTGAAAGAGGGCCTGATCGAGGAATCGGCCAAAGTTGATCGTCCGATTGCCGGACTGTTAACCGATCTTGAGCGACGCGGCCTGCTGGACGAAACTCTGGTCGTCTGGGGGTCTGAGTTTGGCCGAACGCCGATGGTCGAGAATGGAGACGGGCGCAACCATCATCCGAAAGCGTTCACGATGTGGATGGCAGGCGGCGGCGTTCGTGGCGGATTCACGTTCGGTTCAACCGACGACTTTGGATACCGCCCTGTCGAAAATCCCGTTCACATGCACGACTTGCACGCAACGCTGCTTTATGCGATGGGAATCGACCATCAGCGTCTGACCTACCGCCATGCCGGTCGCGACTTTCGCCTGACCGATGTCCACGGAAATGTCGTACATCAAATCTGGGCGTAACCTGGGCGATTCAGGTGCTACCGGCATCGGAATCATTGTTTCACCCCGTGTAAATCAGGGTTTCATAAACACGTTTTAAGCTCTCCACCGAAAACGCGGGGTCGGAGGAGAGCCTACAGCGCCAGCAATTTGTTCCCGTCAGCAAATTCCCGACAAATTCAAAATCCGCGCCCCAGCCATTCTGCAGGTTTTTGAAGGCGGTAGTTTTATTCACTTCGACGGCCTAAACTATCCGGAATTAAATGACACAGCCGAATGCCCAATGCTGGCGTTCGGAACACCTACAGATTTTGACGAGGCTCCGCATATGTCGGGGAAGGAAAGTACTCCGGTCAACCTTTCCGGGATTTCGATTCGCGTACTGATTGTTGACGACGACGAGGCGCACGCGCAAGCAGTCGCGGAAAGCCTTCAGCGAGTCGGTTATGACTGTACTGTGGCAGGATCCGGAAAACGAGCGGTCACATTGATCGAAAGCCAGACCTATGATGTCATCGTCACTGACCTGATGATGGACGAGGTAGATGGCCTGGAAATCCTGCGCAAATCCAAAGAGGAACTGCCAGACGCAGAAGTGATCCTGCTGACCGGGCACGCGTCGATCAAGACCGCAGTGGCAGCAGGTCAGCATGGCGTACACACCTACCTGACCAATACGGCTTGGCGCGCGGATTATGGGCGACCTGGAGGATGGTGAAGACGTGGTGCAAGAAGCATATTTGAAGGCCCATCGCGCCATCGTGGAAGGCCGGTTCGACGGACGTAGCAAGGTCGAGACCTGG
>JANXOO010001248.1 GCA_025353525.1 Schlesneria sp.
GGAAAACCGATGTGAGCGGCGACTTCGAAGCGACCATCAACTTTCGCGGCTTCGAATCACAAACCGACACTGAAGACTGGCAAGCTCCGCGAATCGAGTTGCAGTTCGATATCGGCGGTGGATGGAGCGATTCGACGAATACGCACGTGATTCAGAGCGGGTTGCGCCGAAGTGCTGACAAAAAATTGGGCCTGTTCGTCGCAAACCGGATTCGCAAGGGAGACGAATTCGACTGGAAACACAGTCACCGCGAAACGCAAGAATCCGCTGGCAGTTTCCGCCTGGTTCGCAAAGGGGAAGTGGCCTGGTGCCTGCATTCGAAAGACGGCGAAGGCGATTGGACGGTCATCTACGAAGGCCCAATCGGCAATGCACCACTGAAAGGTGGCAACTTCGGACTTCGCACGGAAATTCCGAAGTCGTCAGGAGAGGTCATCGTGACGGGATTTATTTTGAAAACCAGAGAGCCACCCCGATAGACAACGCCGCGAAGCATTTTTCGCGAGAACACCATAGATGTACCACTACTTCGGAGTCCTCAGAGAAGCAGTGCTCGTGTTTTTGAAACAGCATCCGAAGAAGAGCACTGCTAGCGCCAAGACGGTCAAGCGTCTCTTCCAGCGATTGTCGCATGTCGGTACAACCACGCCTGTGAGCCAAACTTGATTGTCGCAATAGAATCCCGCGTGTGGTGGATTGAATGTCTGTTACTTTCCCTCATTTTGATGTTGCGGCGCGGCCCCATACCGTATTGGGCATCGATCCCGGCCTGAATCGGACGGGGTATGCGATTCTCGAACGATCCGCTCGTGCCCCCGTCCTGAGGGAGGGGGGCGTCATTCAGTCGACATCAGGGCTGTCGCTGGCAGAACGAATTCTTGAACTCGGTCGCGGACTGCGAGAAGTGATCGATGAATTCAAGCCGCAGGTCGTGGCCATCGAACAGGTTTTTTCGACATCACAGTTCCCTAAAACGGCGATTCTGATGGCGCACGCCCGCGGTGCATTACTTTATGCTGCATCTGATGCGGGCGTCCCGGTCGTTCACTATACGCCAACGCAGGTGAAGCGGCTTTTGACGGGCAGCGGCAAAGCGTCAAAAGAACAAATCCAGCATGCAATCCGGCAAGAGTTGAAGCTCGATAAAATCCTCGAACCCAACGATGTTGCTGACGCCTTCGCAGTGGCATTGTGCCACTATTACAGCTCGCGCGCGGTCATCAGGAACTGAAACTCAGGCGCTGGAACATCGTAAGGCGACCGGCAGTGGAAAATTTACCAGTTGAAAAAGGGGAACTGGCTCCTCGTCTTCCTGGTGCCTGCCCCCCGTTTTTCAGCCACGGAAACAATCATGCCAGCAGTTTTGATACGACGTTTCCGTGGACATCAGTCAACCGGAAATTCCGGCCCTGGAATTTGTAGGTCAGTTTCAAATGGTCAATTCCCAGTAAATGCAGCAACGTGGCATGCAGATCGTGGACGTGTACTTTGTCTTCGGTGACGTAGTATCCGATGTCATCGGTCGCTCCGATCGTTTGGCCCGTCCTGATTCCCCCGCCAGCCAACCACATGGTAAACGCTTCAACGTGGTGGTCGCGACCGATCAAATCACGCGGCTCGCCCTGCGGCGTACGACCGAACTCGCCACCCCAGACCACGATCGTTTCGTCCAGCAGTCCGCGTCGCTTCAGGTCTGCAACCAATGCCGCCGAGGCCCGATCAACTTCCCCGCATCGGTCGTCGAGTGACTTCCCCAATTCCGTTCCGACGTTGCCGTGATGGTCCCAGTCGGTATGGTAAAGCTGCACGAACCGTACGCCGCGTTCGACCAGTCGCCGCGCCAGCAGACAGTTATTGGCGAACGAGTGCTTGCCCGGCACTGCGCCGTACAGATCGAGCGATTCTTGTGTCTCACCTTTCAGATCCATTAATTCCGGAGAACTCGACTGCATCCGGTAGGCCATTTCGCCGGATGCGATTCGTGTCGAAATCTCGGGATCGCGAGTCGTCTCGAATCTGATTTCGTTCAGGTCGTTGACCGTGTCGACAAAGTCATATTGCCGTTCGGAATCGATACCGGGCGGATTGTTCAGATTCAGAATCGGCTCTTTCCCGGAGCGCAATGGGACACCCTGGAAATTGGACGGCAGAAAACCACTCGACCAAAGCGGAGCGCCGCCGCGCGGACCGCGAGGTCCCGACTGGAGCACCATGAAACCCGGAAGATTCTTCGATTCACTGCCGATTCCGTACGTCACCCAGGCCCCCATACCGGGTCGACCCATGAATTGCGGCGATCCGGTATTCATGAACAGTTTCGCAGGGCCATGATTGAAGACATCGGTTTTCATCGACCGTATCAGGCAAATATCGTCGGCAACGTTCGCGAGATGTGGCAGGCATTCGCCGATCACCGCACCCGATTGACCGTATGTTCCGAACTTGCGGGCGCTCCCGAGTAGCTTGGCGTCCGGTTTGATGAAAGCGAACCGTTTCCCTTTGACGTATGACTCGGGAATCACCTGCCCGTTCAATTCTTGCAATTTCGGCTTGGGGTCGAACAGATCGAGTTGGCTGGGGCCACCCGCCATGAACAGAAAGATCACCGATTTCGCTTTGGGGGCCAAGTGCAGCCCACGGCTTTCAGGGTTGAATCCGGGCGGCTGAAAGTCGGCCTTCGCATGACGCTCGCCAGCCAGAATCGAACCCAGCGCCATACCGCCAAGACCGATTCGGCAGTCGCGGAAGAAGTGCCGGCGAGTCATTTCGCGCAATGCGATTTGATCGGGAGATTCAAACATCTAACAGTGTCCTGGACGGCGGCTCAGTGGCTTCGATGTCAGGTCGCGGGTAGAAACCGTAAGGACATCATTCGCATTTCGACTTGCGAAGTCCATACGCAGATTCTTCAAGCGAGATTTCGATCAGCGATTATACCTGCCGATCGTACCGGAAAGCGAGTTTTGAAGGGACAAGAATTGAATTCGTCCCAAGACCGGTTTTCACCAGGTCTGATCGCTCGCCACGTGTTAAGGTGTCCCTGAGGGCTTGAGGAGTTCAGGGACCATTTTTGCCTGGAAAACGTAGTAGGTGTCGTCGGGATTGTGCGTCCATTTGTACCCGTCTTCAATCGTCGCCTTCTGGCTGATGTTCTTGATTGATGAGAACAGCTCTGTATCGTCGCGGGTCACGACCAGATCCCGATCGGTAAAACGGACGATGCCCAGGTGCCAGGTCGTCTCGACCGCTTTTTCATCAGCCTTACGCGCTTCGATGACCAGCATGACTTCAGGATCGGTCCCGGCTGCGGAACTCAGAAAGGCGAAGATTGCTCCGTCGAGCACGTCGCTCCGCGTTGGCTGATAACGAATCAGAGGCTGCGGAGCCAGTCTCAGTTCGATTCGTTCCGTCCCACCCTGCGTGAAGCCGGTGAATTCGCGAGCCAGTGATCGCATCTGGGTCATCCGCCGTACCGGCGTTTCTGCAACGGCCGAAGCCTTGCTTAACGGCTTCATCGGCAGGCTTCCTTTAGGAACCCAATTCCGATCCAGTCCCTGAGGCGAATCGACCGTCAGCACCGATGCCGCCAACGTGTGAAACTCGTGGATGACCTTGCGTTGCGTTTTCTCTCGTTGGGAAAACATCGTTCCGACAACTTCAGGTCGCCCTTCCCGTGTCCAGACGAAGATGGCTCCCAACTGGCCACCCTGATTCGTCAGGTTTTGCCATTTGAAAATTGGCTCGGGCTGAAATTCGAGTGGTTTCTTTCGGCCGGCATCGAGAAACAAGGAATACGCCGCTGCTTCGTTCAAATGCAGCTGGGCGATTGCCTGCAGATCAAGATCGTCTGCCAGCAGCGTGCGGACACTCATCCCCGATCCCGTGATCGCGACCGCCAGGCAAACGCATAATATCCGTAACATGGTGACACCTTCATGAAGAACGATTTCTCTTGCGCATCAATCGATCATGGATGATAGCACACAACAAAAGACATTGCGACTTTGTTTTATCGCAGGCCGAACAGCCGACGCGAATTGAATGCAACCTTCAAGTCCGGTTGCAGAACCGTTTCC
>JANXOO010001287.1 GCA_025353525.1 Schlesneria sp.
TCCCCAGTCGACGAATCCGCCGACCCAATGCGGAGCCACATCACTCATAAAGGCCGCAGTTCGTCCCGAACCGTAATTCCCGACGACCAGTGCGGGGTACATCTGATGTGACCGGAACGACCAAACCGGTGAATCGACACGCGCTCGATCCGACGATTCATCGTGCGAAATCTCGAAAGAATGGGCGTTGAGTAACGTGTTTGAACCCGGCTTTGCCACGACATGGTTCAATCCTCCGATCGCTGGCGGGCGCATCGACCAGGGGATATTAGTTGTCACGGGATGGTCTTCTGTCGGCGAAAGCCATGCCGACTGAGCGAAGTGTACGCGATCATCGACATCCATCATTTCGACGGGGAGCGCTAATGCCAATTCCGAGCCGTTCCAGTCGCCGCCATTTCCGCAGAACGATTCCCAACCCCCGATCATCAGCAATCCGCAACCCCTTTCGATGAGACGCAGGGCCTGTCGCTGGCATTCAGGACTGAATCGGGCCGCCGGAAAGTCGCTCAGGATCAACAGCGAACGGGGTTTATCCAGCAATTCAGAAGTCATCGGAAGATGGCTCGGCAAATAGTCGAACGACAGTCCGAACGATGTCATCAGTCCCGCGAGATACGAGGCCGCTCCCGTCAATTCGGTATCGCCACAATAGAGAATCGATTTCATGTTGCGTTCACGGCTCCTTCAATCGGGCGAATTCTGAATTTGCCGGGATCATATAATGAGTGATGGCAGGGCGTAAGGACCGACGCATGAACAATGATCGCAAGTTGCAGATATGCCAGTGGATTTCTCCAGGGCGAATCGTCGAAAGAGGAAGTTCACCACAGAGACACAGAGACACAGAGAAGACAAGACAGAAAAAATGACTCCCCTGAAAATGCCATGCACGAACGAAGAAACGAGAAACCCAGGTCAGTCTCTCGGAGCGCCCTCGCGACGCGCCTCTTCTCATTTCTTCTCTGTGCCTCTGCGTCTCTGCGTCTTGTGGTAAAAAAAAACTTCGCATTTCTCTGCAGCATAGCGCGGAGCGATTCAGTCAGGTTCAGCTAAAATGGTTCCGACAGTAGATGATGCGCCGGCCCTAAGTCGTGCAATGGAAGAGTTGATCGGGGCTGTCGGCTTTGATTCATCAACGTGCTGCGCTCGCGATCATTCAGGCTTCTGCCATCCATTCCGCAAACGTCAAAATCCGTCGTTTCCGGTTTTCGTTGCGGTTCGCTTGCAGGACGGTTGCGATTCGGTTGTATTGATTGTCTTGCTAAGCTCGATCGTTCGCTCCGCTAACAAGGTTCTATACCATGCACGGGTTTGAAGGTGCGCCCCCCGCTGACGAAACTTCCGGTTCCAGCGGCCCGTGGTGGCGCGAGCTGAACGCCTATCACTGGTTCGTTTTGATTGTCGCTGCGCTCGGTTGGCTGTTCGATACGATGGACCAGCAGCTATTCAACCTGGCTCGTGTCCCCGCAATGCGTGAACTGCTGGCTCCCGCTCCGGGTGTCTCGCCGTTGCAATCTGATGTCGACTTCTACGGGGGTATTGCGACATCAATTTTTCTTTTGGGCTGGGCCACGGGGGGGCTCGGTTTCGGAATTCTCGGAGACCGGATCGGTCGTGCGAAGACGATGTTGTTGACCATACTGCTGTACTCGGCGTTTACGGGCCTGAGTGCCCTGTCATGGGATCCCTGGAGTTTCGCTGCTTTCCGTTTTTTGACGGGGTTGGGTGTTGGAGGCGAATTTGCAGTCGGAGTGGCTCTGGTCGCTGAAGTGATGCCCGTTCGTGCGCGTCCATTTGCTTTGGGCTTGCTTCAGGCACTGTCCGCCATCGGGAATATCTCGGCCGCGATCATCAGCCTTGTCCTGTCTGATCTGGAAGAACGCGGAGCGATTGGCAGCGCATGGCGCATCATGTTCGTGATCGGTGCCGTCCCTGCGTTGCTTGCAATTCTGATCCGCCGTCGGCTGAAAGAACCGGAACAATGGCAGGCAGTGTCGGGGGAGCAAATCAAAAAACAACTCGGTTCTTACAGCGAACTGCTGGGCAATCCGCGATGGAGAAAGAATGCCATCGTCGGTTTGATTCTTGCGGCATCGGGAGTGATCGGATTGTGGGGGATCGGCTTCTTCAGCGTCGATCTGAATCGTTCGGTATTTCGCAAAACCTTTGAAGCCGAATTGCGCAACAACGGAGAAGCGGAACGCGACCGCGATTTTCTGCGATCGATTGTCAAAAATCCGCTCGAACTCAGGAAGATGAAATCAGTTCCACAACCGGCCCAGTTTCTTTCCCTCACCCCCGGGAACAAAGATGCAGAAATCCTTTTCTCGGCGATGTCGGAGCTCGGCAAAACTCGCGAGACACTCACTGCTGAAGACGTGATTTCGACGATCCGGAAGCAGTCGGATGATGAACGAACCCGTCGTGTCGAATACCTGACTGGTGATATCGGGACAAATGACACCTTCGATGAGCACTCCGCCCGGATTATCAAACGGGCCAAGCGACTCAATAGCAAGCTTGGTTTCTGGGTGGCAATCACCTCTGTCATGCTCAATATCGGTGCCTTTTTCGGGATCTATGCCTTCACTTACGTCACGCATTTCACGGGTCGCCGTCCGGCGTTCGCGGTTGCTTTTGTGTTAGCGCTACTGAGCACAATCATGGTGTTCGGATATCTGACCGAATTCAGCCAGATCTTCTGGATGATTCCGATCATGGGCTTTTGCCAGTTATCGCTTTTCGGTGGTTATGCAATTTACTTCCCCGAATTGTTCCCCACGCATCTGCGTAGTACGGGGACATCCTTCTGCTACAACGTCGGTCGCTTCGTCGCTGCGGGCGGGCCGCTCACCTTGGGAGCGTTAAGCAAATTCGTGTTCACGGGATACACCGAACCGATGCGGCCAGCGGGCGTCACGATGAGTGCCATTTTTCTGATCGGTCTGTTTGCGTTGCCGTTCGCGCCCGAGACTCGAGGAAAACCGCTCCCCGAATGATTGCCTGGACAAACTGGCTGCGTGACGGTATCAAGCCGTCTCGCTTGTTATGGCGTCGGCGAGAGCGCATCGCCCAACAATACTCTTCGTGCGAGGTGCTGTCATGGTTCGATGGTGTCTGTTGATTGGGATGGCAACGATGTTAACGACTCGATCTGATGCGGGAGACGAAGTCACTCCGCACGTCGTGCTGGGGATTCACGGAGGGATCGGTGAA
>JANXOO010001311.1 GCA_025353525.1 Schlesneria sp.
TCAACGACTATTTCCGGTTCTCGCGAGATCGCCGATTTAATAATCGTTGCTTCGGGTTTCGGAGGAGGAGGGGGGGTTGGTTCGATTCCAAAGTCGATCGGATGGCGATCAAGATCGCTTGGTCTTTGCAGCGGCCTTGGAGCCATCCTCCTCTCGACGACAATCTGCATCTGTTCCCCGTCGCGACAACCGCACAGTAACGAAGTGACCTCACCCGACTGCTTGCGTTCGCGTCCGCAGTTTGCACATCGCCAGGTTCGCCGAACATCTCCGGACGTTCTGTAGCCGGGGCCTCGCATCCAATCGCCTTTCGGAATCTCTTTTAACAGTCGACCCGCGTAGTTCACTCTGCCAGCGGTCAAATTGCAACCGAGACGCAGTAACTCAACCGGCAGCGGACAATTTACCTGCTGAAAAACAGGGACTGGCTCAAGGTCTTCCTGGTGGCTGTCCCCCGATTTCAGCGACCGGTAATTCGGACACGAACGATGAATCGAGAGGTTGGAATATAATGTTTGACCGATATTCTGTACAAATTCAGGATCGCGACCCTGAAACCTGTCGAGCCGGTTTCTGAGGGGAAATTCGCCTGAACCCGATCCGGAAGCGGGTGTCTGTATTACACTGATGTTCTGATTCCTTCCGAAAAATCGCCTTGACGTAATCCTCACCTGGAAAAGGTATGACTGCACGACGTATTCTCGTAACTTCCGCTTTGCCATACGCCAATGGACACATCCATCTGGGACATCTGGTGGAATATATTCAAACCGATGTCTGGGTTCGTTTTCAGAAACTGCGTGGCAACCGATGCATTTACATCTGTGCCGATGACACACACGGCACGGCGATCATGATCAGGGCTCGCCAGGAAGGCCGCAGCGAAGTCGCATTGATCGCCGATATGCGAGAATCGCACCTGAGCGATTTCGGCCGTTTTGACATCGGCTTTGACAACTACGGAAGCACGCATAGTGACCAGACTCGTACCGCATGCCACGAAGTCTGGAAGGCGTTGCGAACTGCTGGCCTGGTCGTTGAAAAAGATGTGACACAACTCTTTGATCCGGTCGAAAAAACATTCCTCGCCGACCGATTCGTCAAAGGAACGTGCCCGAAGCCCGATTGTTATGCCCCCGATCAATACGGAGATAATTGCGAGAAATGCGGGTCAACGTATAGCCCTGCAGACCTCATCAATCCCGTCAGCACACTCTCGGGCGCAACCCCCGAATTACGTACGGCAAAACATCTGTTTGTTGAAATCGAGCGGCTGCACGACTGGCTGACGGAATGGACCCAGACCGGTGGCCACTTGCAGGAAGAAATCGCGAATTACCTCAAGGGTCATTTCCTCGTCGAACCGCTCAGAAATTGGGACATTTCGCGACCTGAACCCTATTTCGGATTCGAGATTCCGGACAGCCCCGGAAATTACTGGTACGTCTGGTTTGACGCACCGATAGGCTATGTCGGTTCGACGGCCGAATGGTGTGAAAAGCACGGTGAACGACTCGAGGACTGGTGGAAAAATGACTCGTCAGAAATCCATCATTTTATCGGCAAGGACATTACCTATTTCCACACGCTCTTCTGGCCCGCAATGCTCAAAACGGCTGGCCTGAGCCTGCCGACGAAAGTTCACATCCACGGGTTTCTCACAATCAATGGCGAGAAAATGTCGAAGTCCCGAGGGACTTTCATACAAGCCTCGACATACCTGAATCACCTTGATCCGTCTTACTTGAGGTATTACTACGCGTCAAAACTCGGATCGCGACTGGATGATCTCGACCTGAACCTCGATGAATTCCTGAGCAAGGTGAATTCGGACCTTGTCGGCAAGGTCGTTAATCTGGCCAGTCGAACGGCTCGTTTCGTCGAAACGTCCGGGCTTTCGAACGTTTATCCGGACGACGGCGGGTTATTTGCCGAAGCAGCGGCGCAAGCTGAATCAATCGCAGCAGCCTACGAAGCGTGTGATTTCAACGGTGCGATGAGAATGATCATGAGTCTCGCGGACAGGGCGAATCAGTACGTCGATCAAACGGCACCGTGGTTGCTGCGAAAGGATCCAGCCAAATCCGATGAATTACAGGCCGCCTGCACAGTAACACTGAATCTTTTCCGGCAAATCGTCGTCTATCTCGCACCCGTCCTGCCCCGACTTGCGGTGCAGGTCGGCGAGTTATTCCAGCAACCGATTCAAAGCTGG
>JANXOO010001324.1 GCA_025353525.1 Schlesneria sp.
ATCAGCCTGATGGAACGGTTGGTCGAGCGTTGGGGCGACACGGTGGCGCGTCGACTGACGACTCAATACCGTATGAATTCGCAAATTATGCAGTTCTCGTCCGATGAATTCTATGACGGGCAACTCGTGGCTGCGGCGTCGGTCAGCAATCATCGGTTGGCAGACCTTCCTCAGGTGGTCGACATCCCGTTGACTCAGACAGCGATTCGATTCTTCGACACAGCGGGCTCGCATTGCGAAGAACGCGCCGAAACCGATGGCAGCAGCCATGAAAATCCTGGTGAGGCCGAATTCGTCGTTGGTCAGGTCAATGAATTACTCGCTGCGGGCATCCTTGTTTCAGAGATTGCGGTGATCACGCCCTATGCGGCTCAGGCACGACTTCTGCGAGGCATGATCCACGATGCCTCAATCGAAATCGACACCGTCGACGGATTTCAGGGCCGGGAAAAAGAGGCCATCATCATTTCGCTCGTTCGGTCAAATCCAGGAGGAGAAATCGGTTTCCTGGCCGACACGCGCCGGATGAACGTGGCGCTGACCCGTGCTCGCCGAAAACTGATCGTCTTCGGCGACAGCGCGACGCTGGCGAACCACGAGTTCTATTTGCGGTTACTGGAATACTTCGAACGCGAAAATGCCTATGGAACTGTCTGGGAAATCCCGGAAATTCGGATATGCTGACGATGGTGCGGATTTTGAAATTGTTGAGAAAAACCTCATGAGTATGTTCCTGATCGTTGCGTTGTCAGCCGCCATTTTATCGGTCGCATACTGGACCTACGGACCGATTCTGGTTCGATTAATGCAACTCGATCCCCGCAGGAAGACACCTGCATTCGAGTTGCGAGACGATCTCGACTATGCACCGTTGGCTCCAAACGAACTGCTCAGCCAGCATTTTTCGGCGATTGCCGCTGCGGGGCCGATTGTTGGTCCGATTCTTGCCGGACTCTGGTTTGGCTGGCTACCCGCCCTGGTCTGGATTCTGGTCGGATCGATCCTGATCGGCGGTGTCCACGATTTTACGTCGCTCGTCGCGTCGATTCGCCATCAGGCAAAATCGATTGCCGAAGTTGTGCGCGATCACATGAGTCGGCGAGCGTTCATCCTTTTCCTCAGCTTTGTCTGGCTGGCACTCGTCTACATCATCGTCGCATTTACTGACATCACCGCCGAATCGTTTATCGGGGTTCAAACACTTGAAAAGGGCGACACCGTGACGGGGGCCGGTATCGCCTCGTCGTCGTTGATGTACCTGGTACTACCGCTGGTGATGGGTACCCTGATGAAGTTCACAAAACTTTCGATCGGATGGGCGACGCTGATCTTTCTGCCACTGGTCGGTGTGTCGATCTGGGCGGGTCAGTACGTGCCTGTTGATCTGACATCGATCCTGAAGCTGTTCGTATCGAATGCCGACGACCGGATGGCACACAAGGCCTGGGACATACTGCTGCTCGCTTACTGCTGCGTAGCATCTGTTGTGCCGATGTGGCTGTTGCTTCAACCGCGAGGCCATCTCGGAGGCTATTTCCTGTACGTGGCGTTGGCCGCAGGTGCCGTGGGTCTTGTCTTCGGTGGCGCCAAGGTCGAATACCCGATGTTTAACGGCTGGACATCCTCGTCCGGAGAAACCCTGTTCCCCGTTCTGTTTATCACGATTGCCTGCGGTGCGTGTTCCGGATTCCATTCGCTGATTGCTTCGGGGACGACATCAAAACAGTTGCGAGTCGAGACCGATGCCAAACTGATCGGTTATGGTGCAATGTTGCTCGAAGCAATGGTCGCGATCGTATCGCTCAGTTGCGTGATGATTCTGAGCAAAGATTCGCCGATGCTGAAATCGCAACCGAACCTGATTTATGCGCGCGGAATCGGAACGTTGCTCGAACAGTTTTCAGTGTTTGTCAGAAGTTGCGGCTGGTCAGGGTTTCATCTGTCGTCGCAATTGACGGTCTCGTTCGCGCTGATGGCCTTTACGACGTTTGTGTATGACACGCTCGATGTTTGCACGCGACTGGGCCGCTATATTATTCAGGAATTGACGGGCTGGCATGATTCCCGAGGTCGATGGCTCGGGACGATTCTGACGGCGGGAGTTCCTGCATTTTTCGTCATGCAAACGATCAACGGAGCCGACGGAACGCCCGCACCACTGTGGAAGATTTTCTGGGCTCTGTTCGGCGCCAGTAATCAGTTGCTCGCGGCACTGACTCTTTTGGGGGTGACCGTCTGGCTGTGGCGAACGCGCCGGGAAACCTGGGTCCTTTTCGTCGTCGGGCTACCAACGGTCTTCATGTATACGATGAGCACCTGGGCTCTGAGTCGCATGATCTATGGATACGTACAACAGTTCGCAGGACCGACCGCTCCCGGTCAAATCACTTATGTCCTCCTGGGGATTTCGACGTTGCTGCTGGTACTCGCACTGGCAATGCTGGTCGAAGCGGTGATCGCGCTGACCCGAGGCGACAACACCGACAGGCGAGTGAAAGGTATCAGCCCGGCAATCCTTGCGGGATCATGACGTCAGGACATGATCCCGATTGCGATCTGAATCGATTTAAAAACGCGAGCGACCCTCGAACCGGGAAGCCATGCGTCAACACACGAATTCCTGAATTGTATTGATGGGAGTCTGCGGATGTCTGAAGAGTTTCAACTCGAATGCCGGCTTGATCAACCCGTCGTCCTGGCTGGCCGATCTTCCGACGTGTACAGCATGGTCACAATCCGGCCGAACCCCGTTCGACTTGGATCGATCCTGGAATCGCCGCAGGGTTCGAGCCTTCCTGCACACCTGATTGTTCTGGTCGATGTCAGCGGTTCGATGGATACCCTCATCGAACCCGATTCCGACGCGCGGGTTGTGGGGTCATCGAACGTCGAAGGTCGGGCGGTGGCAACGGTCGAATCGTCCGTTCCCAGTCGGAAAATCGTGGCGATGAACGTCGTTCGCTCGCTGGCAGAACGCATGGAGCCGACCGACCGGATGACTCTTGTTGCATTCGATGACCAGTCACATCCTCTGGCAAGGATGCTCGGGCCCGGTCGCGAACTCGACGAAGCCGTCCGACGCATGGTCGATGTTGGCGGCGGAGCAACGTGCCTTGCCAAAGCGTTCGGCGAAGTCCGAAGGATACTGACAAATGCATCGGTGACTTCGGAAACGCGGCGCATTGTGCTGCTGACCGATGGCGAAGACAACGAACCCGACAGAGCACTCGATGAAGCGGAACAATTGGGTGTCGAATTTCGATTGCCGATTTTCGCTCTTGGCACCGGCGAATCGCGAGCCGATTTCCTGATGCAAATCTGCCGTACGACACTGGGTGGTTCGTTCGACAATATTGCCAATGAACGCCAGGCCGAAGAATGCTTTCAGAAGTTCTTTACCGGCCAGAAAAATATCCTTGCGACGAACGTCAAACTGCAGTTGTGGCTGTCGCCGGAGATTTTTGTCCGCGAACTGTACCGTACGAAACCGGAAGTCCTGTACGTTGGCGATATGCAACCCGACTCGGGGAACACGATCACAATTGCGATCGAATACATGGAACGGGGAAAGATGTACGAATTCCTGTTTCGCAGTACAGTTCCTGCACGCGATGGCGGTCGATTCCGGTTGGCCAAAGCAACGTTGACCTACGATGTACCGGCTCTCGGAGTGACGGGAGGACGCGTGGAAGCCAACATCGCGGTCGAATCGTCGGCAGATTCTGATCGAACCCTGATTCGCACGGGCGATGTGCGTCGAGTCATCACACAAGCTGAAACGCAACGTCAATTGTTGTTCCTGCAGGAAAAACGCGATTTGTTGGAACGAGGGCAGGCATCTGCCAAAGACAAGGACGTGATCGCAAGGCTACTCGAGGCACTCGTCAGAAAGTTTGAAGAACAGGGCGATCAGGCGAATCTGAATCTCTACCGGCAAATTCGTGACGATTACCTCAGCCAGGGAAAAATCACTCAGGAAATGATGAATCGTTCGCTGGCGGCGTCTTCCAAGGTCGAAGGAGCCATCGCTGTCCAGGAAGTCGACGATTTCTGATGGATGATGCGGTGTCATTTCGCAAGTGGGTTATTGATGACGACTTCGATTGCGGAGAAAAGTAATGGACGATGAAATACCTGGATCGTATTTTAAAGCCTCCGCGAATCTGAATTCTGCATCATCCTCGTTATTTGAATACAACGAAAATTCGCCGAGCTTGAAATTCGCAAGAGCCCGTTGTCGCGATGTTTCGGCGTTTTCCAGAGCAGCCAGGTAGTTCTTCAGAGCCACCTCAGCGTTGCCCCGAAAGAAATGTATGCCTCCAAGCGTCATCAGTATTTCCGAATCTTCAGGAAAGTGTTCTGACAATACTTCGAGGCGCTTCATTGCTTCATCGTTTTGTCCGAAATTCGACAGAAGTATGGCATATTTCAGTTGTACTTTTCGATCCCGCGGGATGGCTTCCGCGACCATCCGCGTCTGTTCGAACAGGGAGTAAATCCAGCTCTGATCCTCGTCGTTCCCAGGCAGCTTTGGATTTCCCATCAAGGATTGCGCAAAGGCTTTTTCGAGATTATTCTTGTGCGAGGTCGTCATCGGAGGGTTCAGCAGGTCACCTGAGAACAGCAAACCCAGCAGGACAATCGCCGGACTCCACTTGACGAGATGGGGAACTGTCGGTTTTGTCGATTGCAATCTTCGAGAAGCGTCTTTTTCAGGAGTAATTCCCAAACTGACGGTGTTCGCTGATTCCCGCACCTTCCAGATAAACCCGTCGAAGTAGTAGTGCAGAATTGTCGAGGTAAACATGATGGCGTAAAAAAACCGGCTGATCGTTCCTTCAAGTACCAGCGGAGCAATCAGGCCCAATGCACCGTATGCTGTGATTAGCCCAAGATAAAGCAGAACCATGCCGCGGCGGAAGACGTACCTCATAAAATGGCCCAGATGCGGATTGACGCTCACGCGACGGCAATTGAATAACCACACGATGACCAGGTATTGAACGTCATGGCAGATATCGAAAAGCGCAACGCTCAGTAGCAAATTATCAACAAAGGTCATCACAAGCCACCAGAGTCCGACGGACGTGATCAACATGACCAGCTTCAGCAAACTCGGCTTTGGTCCCCGGTAGCACTGGATGACATAATTGGCGATAAACCCGATAAAAACGCATGCTGAAACGGCAAGTCCACCAATTTGGACACCTTGCAACACTCCTGGTGAGATCCGAACACCACCTAATGAATACCAATGCATTAAATTCACAGCAAGCTGTTCGGGCCGCATCAGTTGCGGCAAAATGAATCCGCAAAGGCAAACCAGCCAGTCCCAGTAGGCGGTCACAGGGGATGTCGAACCAACTTTCGCATCATAGATTCGCATAAAACCATAGAGTTGCATCAATGCATGCCAGGTTGCCCACACCAAAATGATGAGGCGATACAATTCAAAATGGTAGTAATAGAGCGGGAAATGAGCGAGAAACAGCAGCGGGGGAGTCAGCACGAATCGCCAATAGAATCGCGAAAACAGCTCTCGATCACCGTAGGCGCGCATCATTCCGGGAAGATGATGCCCGAGTGCAAAAAACGCCCCGACAATCACAGAGATTGTTTCCGCCGAAACTCCTACACGAGATGAGTACAAAAGGAGTACTGCGGGAGTAGAAATAAGCGGAGTGAAGATAATGAGAAGATAATCAACCCAAGGGCCAACGATCCATGGTCGCGACGGGGTTGTTCTGACGGGACACATTGAAGCAGGGCTGCTTATGCCGCCGCCAGGTGATGTTGCCATAGCAAACCCCGATAACGATTGTAAGCCCTCGCCACAGGTAATCCAATGCATGGCACGCGGGATATCTGCAATGCGAGGGCTTACAATTTCGCAGTCACTTTTTACTTTTTCGTTACCAGGTCGTAATTGGCATCTGTTTGCGGTTTCCCTTTTTCAACCCGTAATTCGAATTTACTCTTTTTGGGGTCCTGATATTTACCCTTAAACGAATCAACCCCGGTGCCATTCTTCTTTGGCTTCGGAACATGTGTAAAACCTAACGCATACGTCCCCGGTTCCAGACCATCACAAGCAAGGTATGAAGTCCAACAGTATTTGCCTTTCTCATCCGTTCGACATTCCCTGGACGAACTGTTTTCGCCCTCGCGATACAAGAAAAGGTTGACCCCTGCCGCAGGGCTTCCATCGATATTCACGACTCCCTTAACGGCAACAACATCCTTAAGTTGACCGCCGGCCATGGATTTCAGCCGTTCTTTGGTCGCGTCCGTTTTTCCGTCGCCACCGCAGCCGGAAAAAGAGACCAACCCCAACAAACACCCCGTTACAATTTGACGCAGTTTCACGGTACCGCTCTCAATTCGTGCTCAAAATACCTGCTTTTAATAAAGATCACCCACCAACCCGAACATTTTCGAATTGGTGAGTGATACGACGAATACCTGAATCCTCAAGCCAGGAAGCAGCCGATGGATTGTGAATCAGAATTCACCCACGGTTTGGCCATCGTTGAAGAGAACAAGCCTGACCAACGTCTCAAGATTGATATTTTGACTGATAAACCGAACAGTTCCATCTGCCAGCAGGAAATGCGCACCGCCCACGTGGAAAGAGTAATAATTTCTATAGTTTTCGCAATTAATCGCACATCCACCGTCCGACTCGCTTACATTATGTATCGATCCGGGGGACCGACCACTAATGTCCGTTCCAGTGGACCAGGTCCAGTCGGTCCAGGCCGGGCCCATCGCTCTGGCCGGGCTTCCACCCGCACAACCGTCACAAAACCTGCCTGCAGCTCTCCCCATGGCCCACATTTGGCTGCCTGGCGCGGTATTTTCACCGACAAGGATCGTGTTCGATGTGCCATCGATGACCTCGGCAATTTTCACTCCGGCAGTGCCACCACCATTGGACGAGTTGATATCCAGCATCGCTGCGAACGGCCCATAATTGGTCCCGTTTAAAGTGCCGTGCATATTGCCTCGGGGCCACTTACCAACATAATCCAGGGCACCGCCACCGTGGAAGGTAGCGGGTGAATCACCCATCCAGTCATCTTGATATGAATACACTCTGCTTGAATGCGGGGCAGACGGACAGATGTAACCGGGAATCACTGCTTTGGTAACTGCCAGGCTTTGAGGTGATGAGTAATTGGAACCTGTTGCATAGTTGTAAGCAGTTCCCGTAGCTAACGCCGGGTCGGCAAAGGCCATGCTCACTGAAAAATTAATTGTATTGTACAGGGGAGCCTGATCGATGAACGGAAGAATAAATTCCGGCCAGGCGTGAAAATTGCCATCACCCGGTCCAGCAGCAGGGATTCCTTCACCGAAACCCGTAGCTGTGCCATCAGCAAGGAGCAAAGCAGGAGCAAACCGCCCAAAGGTACCTTCGTAATTGTGGAACGCCAACCCGATCTGCTTCAGATTATTCTTGCATTGAGTTCGCCGAGCCGCTTCACGGGCTTGCTGAACTGCAGGCAGCAACAGGGCAATCAAAACCGCAATAATCGCGATCACCACCAACAATTCGATCAGCGTAAATGCTTTACGCCCGTGTCTTTTCCGAAGACCTGAAAAATCAGTAATCATGAAACATCCCTTTTACAAAAGTTGCTCACCAAACAAATTTCGCCCAGGACGGGCGGATTGACTCAAGACAAGAAATGCTACTGAACTTGACGGGTCACTGTGACTGGTAAACGGCGGTTCGACCTGACGGCTAAACCGTTGATTCGAGAGATCAACTCGTTGAATGAATTCAGGCTACAATTGTTGAATTTGGAAGTCAAGCGCTAATTCGATTCTTGTTTTGTGGAAAGTTTTGTGAGAAACTCTACTGCCGAGGATTTCTGTATTTTTTTCTCGAGCAACGGCGTTGGAAGCCACGGTGGTTGGTTGAACCACGGAGAAAGTTGCTCGGCGCTTTGTATGAATGCAGACGATTTGAAGGAAGTCCTCCCGCTGCCATTTTGCAGCCAGTTTTGACGCCGGAGGGAAAAATGCGGAAGCGAAGGCCGCGATGGCGTTGATACGCAGGTGATGTTTTGGGCGGTTGAGATCATGCCAACCAGAGTGGGAGACTGGCAGTGCAATGGCTGATTTGATGATCAGGCTGTTCGGATGAAAACCTTCTTGAACGACCACTTACAGCCGAATAAAAACTCGCTGTTTTTCCAAAAAGCGAACGAAGGCATATGTCGTTAAGTAAAAAGCAATGAGCCCGATCAGGCACCACCAGAGGGCGGAGTCTTTGGGAACGATCCCGTGTACGGCGATTTCGATTGCATGATGCAGGAAATAGGCCGCGAGCGCGTTTGAGCCAAACGTTCGAAACAGGCTGATCGACATTCCACCCACGTCCGTCAGCGCCAAAAACGCTGCCAGCAAAACCATTGCGAATCCCGATGAAAACAGCACAAATGGAATCGAGACGATCCGTTTACTCATCATCCAATAATTGAGAGGTCTTGTGGACGGGGGAGCGACGAACGGCGGTTCGACCAGGCGGAGTTTTTGATTGTCGAGTTGTACACGAGATGGAAAGACCGGAAACTCGGCCAGGCGGCTCGGAGCAACTTCAGGATTGGGGGAAACGTCGTAAATCGTCGAGAAACACGACAATCCGTAGGCAGCAGCCATTAACAGAAAACCACAAATGAGGACGAGTGACGCAGCCTTCGCAGGCTTTCGACCGACGACGACGTCATGTGCCAGCGATCCGCTCAACATAATCGCGCCCCACATCATTGTCCCAAAGACGCCGCCGTCCCAGCATGTTTGGTTCGGCACGCCCCAGTAGTCGTTCAGCCAATTGGGCTGACCAAAGATAAATGCGAAGTTGAACGACCAGGAAAACAGCATGTGTCCAATCATCATTCCGAGCATTCCCAGTGCAACCACCGATGTTCGTTTTGCGACGAATGGCAATACGACAATTTGGCTGAC
>JANXOO010001337.1 GCA_025353525.1 Schlesneria sp.
CCTCGGACCGAATTGCCGAAGAGTCCGAGGGCTTACGCCGCACGGCTCGCCTGTTTCCGCAAAAAAACGATTTGACAATTGCTTCACAGCGTTGCCCGTTGGGGCTGATGGATCACACTTTCCTGCAGACCCAAGGCTCCGCCGACTCCGCCCTGGGCTTTCGAATCCGGCCCCGGTCGGGATTAAACCGTAAACATTTTCCGTCCGATTGCAATTCACTGTTAATACGAAGTTTGCAGCACCCTGGTTCAACCCTCAGATCCGGTACAGAGTCAACCTGTCGCCCTGGATTTCCCCTGATCATCAGGGTTTTTGCCAGACTCCCATCGTCCCTGACCGTTTGATCTTTCCTGATTGCCCGTTGTTCACTGACCGTTGCCACCGTACAAAAATGCCTTCCCTGGCAACAATTCCTTGTCGTCCGAAGAAAGTCGCTCGCCTGACCTTGTGAAACTCGTGCTAGATTTCAGTCGGGCCGGGAGCGAGTGTCGATCCTGGCGGATGCGGAAAAATTTGTCTGGGTTCGCGGCAGCAAGTGGCCGTCGACCCACACCTCATATTGAGGGGGGACAGCTATGGGGTTCTTGAAACGCTTTTTCAAGAACACGTATCGCGATGGCGAGCTGAAGCAAGGCCGCAGCAGTTTCGAAGATCTCAGTGAAGATCAACTCGAAACGCACCTGAAAATCGCGCGATACGGCAAGTTCACACTGACCGATGCCGTCCGTCCGTCGTACGACCTGCAAGTCGTTCCGCAAGCGGGATACCGTCACGATTTTTATCACGACAAGGAATCGGGGATCAAAATCCCGGTCCTGATGGCTGCCGCCAGTCGCGAAATTCTGATCGATATTTTTCTGGACCTGCTCGATCCGCTCGGGCACGAAGTCGATGTGGTCCTGGAAACCAGCCATGATCGACGGGGAAGCCACCAGGACCTGTACCGCGAGGACATCGATATGCCGGTCCTCAAAAGTACGCTTTATGATTTTGAAGACCTGTTGCTCGGCGACGGTTGTACGGGAATCGCAGTCCTGAATCCCGATCTGCCGCGCGAAGTTCAGCTCGACGAACACAAGTTGCTGATCATCTATGGCCAGGAACTGGTCGATTTTGAAGACATTCTCGACGACTATGGCCTTCAATGTCTCGAAGAGATCAAATTCATTACCGAAGCCGAACACGTCCATTCCTCGACAGACGAATTCACACGACAATTCGAGCAGATGAAGTACCGGCTGGGCATCGATGACGAGTGAGCCACAGGATTCCTTTATGCGCACGCTCATGACATTTGCGACGTTGGGTGCCGGTTGTGCCGGTTATGCTTATCTGCAACAAACCCCTGCCGCGGGCGAACCGTATTTCCAAAGTGCGAAGGGAAATGCAGCCTGTGAATGGAACAGGGACATTGCCCCAAAGCCCGATTTTGTCCGAATCCCCGTCCAGGATTTTGTCAACCGGATTCATGCGCATACGAAATCGATGCTCGACGAATTTGCCAACGGTTCCGAAAGCGGTTCCGAAGCACCCACCGGGAACGCGTTCGAGCGACTGCGTCAGGTGGCTCAGTCGTCATCCGGGAACGGCAGTCACGGTGAAGCAAAAAGTGCTGCCGCAAAAGGATATTCAAATTCGCGGGCGACACGGACGAATGTCGACTGCAGCCTGCCGTCAACGCTCGATGAACTTCAGCGAATCGCCTTTCAACCTGCCGATCCGGCACCAGTGTCCGGCAATCGCAATGTGAATGCACCGACTGAATCCGTTGATGACAGTCGCGTCGCACTCGAACGCGAACCGTCAGACACCATTCGCGATTCAGCGATCCGGGTTGTCTCTGAAAAACAGGAATCGGCGTCATCAACCGCCCGCTCACAATTGACCGCCACAAACGACACAGTCCAGACGGATGTGACTGTTTCGGCAGTGTCACGAACGAATTCGGACCAGCTTGCAGAACGAACACCGGCAACGGCAAAGCCTGCGTCGACAATGTCGTCAAATTCTGCCGGTTTGAAGGTCGGCGAATGGAAAGTGGTTGGAAAGACGACCGAGGGCAGGCCGATGCACTCGATGCATCTTGGCAATCACGGAACACGAACGCTGGTGATCGCGGGACTGAATGGCGAAGATCGATTCGCCGTTCGATGGCTGGAACAATTGGCCGACACACTTGCCAGTCGACCTGATCTTCTCGACAACAATGAAGTCGTCTTCTTTCGAGCGGGCAATCCCGACGGTTTGATTCAGAAAGTGACAGAAAATGCTCGCGGAGTCGTTTTGAACCGGAATTTTCCGAGTCGACGATATCGTCCGACGCCCGGCCTTGTAGCGACGGCGATTCCCGCAGGTGAAATTGAAACACGAGTGATCCTCGACACGCTTTATACTTTTCGGCCCCGCCGGGTGATCCACCTGTCGGCGACCACAGCGCGTTCACAGATCGCGTACAACCGGCTGGCGAAAGGTGTTGCACTGGAGCTGGAACGCTCGGCCAAATTCGGCCTGACGCCGCTCGATGTCGAACAGCAACCCGGTTCGATCGAAGACTTTTGCGACGGAACGCTCGAAGCGGCGGTGTTGTCGATGAAGCTGAGTATCGGCAATGACTGGCAGAAAGCATGGGCCAGCCTTCAGCCGCGAGTCCTTTCGTCGATCGTTGGCAGATCGGTCGATGCGGCCGTTGCCGAATCACAGGACCCCGATCGATCACCCATTCCCAACGCGATGGTTGAACCTGTTTCCCGCAATCCTCGTCGCCGCGGCTACGAAGAGATTCCACCCCCGCCCCCGTAGACCCGTCGGTCGACACAGGACGATTGTCAGGATTTTCGCAAAGGGCGATTCAAGTTCACCTGACAATCCAGTCTCGCTTCCGTCGAATTCGAACCCGGTACTATCGACGCCGTTGCAACGACACCTCGCCGCTCATCGGGATTCTGCTCAAAAACATATTCAGACTTGACAAATCAGACGTTCTGTCTGCTAATAGAATCGTTTCATCTCTGATAGAATGGGATGGACCGGTTTATTCCAGCGGGATTGTCGTATGACTCGATTCGCACTTTTTCACGATCTGGTGCTGCGACAACTGTTTGGCTGGACGACGAACTACGGGTCGCTGCGACGAAAAATCAATGCACACTGCGATGTCGCGGGATGGAAATTGACGCGTCCCGCTTTCAGTTGCGGGAAACGGCTGCGGCGTTGTTTTTCCTGTTTGTCACACGTTTCTCGGGCGCTGGCGGAAAAAGGGGGACAGGCACCAGGAGGACCTGGAGCCAGTCCCCGTTTTCCCGAGTCCGTGATTGCGATCGCCCTGGTCCTCGTTGCGTTCTTCGGATTCGCGTTTCTGTTTGTTGATACGGCAGTGGCGGATGACGTTCAGCAACTGGCGGAACTAATCGACCGCCGTATCGAAGCGCGATGGAAATCTGATGCGGTCACTGCGGCTCCGTTGGCGGACGACGCCGAATTCATGCGTCGTGTTTCCTTGCACGTTGCAGGTTCAATTCCTCCCGTGGCAGATTCGCGTCAGTTTTTGAATGGTGACCGGTCCGGTCAGGACTCAGCAGCGGTGCGACGGAATCTCGTTGACGATCTGCTGGAAAGCCCCCACTACATCACCAACTTCAGTAACTTCTGGACGCGGGTGATGATGCCCGAATCAGCGACTGACTTGCAGGCTCGCGCACAACGGCCCGGCTTCCAGGCGTGGCTCCGTCAAAACCTGGGAAACAATACTCGTTACAACGCCATGGTCTACGAACTGCTGACCACGCCACTCGCGGGGGATCGCGGCATGAATGCCGTGATGCAGAATGGGAGCGCCGTTTCGCCACTCGCTTTTTTCACAACAAAACAAATCAAGCCCGAAAATCTTGCGGCGGCAACATCACGCATGTTTCTGGGGATCAGGATCGAATGTGCCCAGTGCCACAATCACCCCTACGATGCGTGGAAGCAGGAACAGTTCTGGGGCTATGCCGCATTCTTCGCCGGAATCGAGCGAATCAACCGCAACGAGGATGCAATTGGCCAGGTCAAGGAAGTGTTCGATCGACGCGAGCTGACGATTCCCGATCAAGACACCGTGGTCCAGGCGGCGTATCTCGACGGAACACAGCCGACCTGGAAGTCAAAAGTCAGTTCGCGGCGAACACTCGCAGACTGGATGACCGCAAAACAGAATCCGTATTTCGCGAAATCGGCGGTGAACCGACTTTGGGGTCACTTCTTCGGTGTTGGAATCGTCGACCCGATCGACGATTTTGGCGGAACGAACAAGCCAAGTCATCCGGAATTGCTCGTCGAACTGGCCGCCGATTTCGCCGCTCACGATTTCGATTTGAAGCACCTCATTAGAGGAATCACGGCGTCGAAAACATATCAGCGCACCAGTCGAAAGACTCATGACAGTCAGACCGAACCACAGCAGTTTGCACGAATGGCTGTGCAAGGGCTGACGGGCGAACAACTGTTCGATTCGATTGCCGTCGCCGTTGGTCACCTGGAATCGTTCCAGCAAGAACAACCGTTTGCTTTCAATCAATCGGGGCCGCGAGCAGAATTTCTGGAACTGTTTGCTCCCGACAACAATTCACCGACCGAACGTCAGACATCGATTTTGCAAGCACTGGCGTTGATGAACGGCCAATTCACGGCAACGGCCACGAATCTTGACGAGAGTTCAATGCTGACCGCCGTCGCCGAATTCCCGTTGATGAAAACTGACAACCGTATCGAAGCACTGTATCTGGCGGTCCTCACCAGAAAGCCTCGCCCCGACGAACTTGAGAAACTTGTCAGGTATGTTGACGGGGGCGGCCCCGCCAACAACCGGAAGCAGGCTTTGGCCGATGTGTTCTGGGCGCTGCTTAACAGTTCCGAATTCCTGTTCAATCACTAATCCGTTCAATGGCCCGGTCAGGATCAGTCATGACTCAACGCCCCGCTCTTTCCCGTCGCGATTTGTTGAAACTTTCGGCTTGTGGAGCATTCGGCTCTTCGATGTCGCGGTGGCTTCCCGCGCTGGCCAATGAAACAAGCCGTACATCGTTGAGAGGTCGTTCGGTGATCCTGTTATGGATGACCGGCGGACCTCCGCAAACCGACACGTTCGACATGAAGCCGGGTCACGAAAACGGGGGACAGTTCAAGCCGATCGATTCGTCGGTCCCCGGCATTCAGGTGTGCGAACATCTGCCGCAGGTCGCGAAACTGATGCAACATTGTGTTCCCGTACGATCAATGAGTACCAAAGAGGGCGACCACACTCGGGCGACTTATCTGATGCGGACTGGAAACCTGCCGCAGGGTCCGATCGATTTCCCGACGATGGGATCACTCTTCAGCAAGGAGTTGGGTCGGGACAATTCAGACTTGCCGAACTTTGTTGCCATCGCTCCTTATACACAGTTCAGCCCGGCAGCCTATGGACCAGGGTTTCTTGGACCAAAGTTTGCGCCGCTGGTTGTCGGGGATGCAAATCGCGTCATCAACGCGACCGGCGCGAATTACGATCAGTCGCTGGCGGTCAAGAACCTGACTTTGTCGCAGGGCTTAAACGTTGAAAGAGCCGATGCCCGATTGTCGCTGCTGGGCGACCTCGAATCCGATTTTGCGAGTCTGCGGCCGGGTTTACCTTCGGAAAGCCATCAGTCGGCTTATGCTGCTGCCGTGCGAATGATGCGATCGGAAGCAGTCAAGGCATTCAATCTTGAAGATGAAGACGCAACACTGCGCGATGCGTACGGTCGAAATCAGTTCGGTCAGGCATGCCTGTTGGCTCGGCGACTGGTCGAACGGGGCGTTCCTTTTGTTGAAGTGTCTCTGAATGGCGTTGGCAATAATCAGACCTTTGCCTGGGACACGCACCAGGACAATTTCAAATCGGTCAAAAGTCTGTTGGGAGTGCTCGATCCGGCGTGGGCCACGCTGATGACCGACCTGAAGGATCGCGGAATGCTCGAGTCGACGACCATTATCTGGATGGGCGAGTTCGGACGCACGCCGAAGATCAATCCGCAAACGGGCCGGGACCATTTTCCGAACGCATGGTCGTCCGTGATGTGCGGGGGCGGTATCAAGGGTGGGCAATTTGTCGGCAAGACAAGTGCCGACGGGATGAAAGTTGACGACCGACCCGTCTCGGTCCAGGATCTGTTTGCGACACTGTGTAAAGCCGTCGGTCTTGATTCGATGAAGCAGAACGTGTCGAACGTCGGTCGACCGATCCGACTGGCCGATCCGTCGGCCAAACCGATCAACGAGATCGCTGGATGAATCCCATGAAATATGTCATTTGCTTCATACTTTTGTTCGCCCTGCCGGTCATGGCCCAAGAGGCATCGCCCGATGCGCAATACGTCGTATTCATGGGTGAGACGGGCGTGATCGTGATGAAGTTTGATATCACCATTGCGGGCAAGAGCACTCGGCAATCTTTTGAAAGCTATATTGATGACCTGATGAAATCACTCGATCAAAACGGCGACGGAGTGGTGACGACCGACGAGGCGCGAGGGAAATACCTGACCGCGCGCGAGGCGATCGCGGCTCAATTGATTCCTGCTGGCGCGTCCGTTCGCCCCGACGAAAACCCTGATGTCAGCCCTGCCGACGGAAAAATCTCGCGGCAGGAATTTCTGACGTATTTCCGGCGGATCAAACTGGAGCCGTTTCTGATGCGGTTTCAGGCAAATGCGGCTCCGCAAATGGCCAATCGTCAACCGCGTCAGACGGCGATCACAGCAGATATCCCGCTGTTTGCACGCCTGGATACGAATCGCGACGGCAAATTGTCGGCAGACGAATTGACCAACGCGCTGCGCACGCTGCGAAAACTCGATCTGGACGACGATGAAACGATCAGTGCGGCGGAACTCAGTCCGATCAACGATCCATTTGCGGTTCAACAGCAGATCCGGCCGCTGGCAACGAATGCCCCGTCAACAAGTCCATTTCTCGGCCCCGGTTCAGAAGAATCGATGACCAGCCAGGTAGGTCGCCTGATCAGGAAATACAAAACACGCAACCAGGGTCAATCATTGAGTGCCAAAGAACTCGGAATCTCTGCCACTGCGTTCGTCCGATTCGACGGCGACGGTGACGGACAACTCGATTCGGACGAACTGAAACAGTTTCTGTCATCGCCGGAACCGACGCTGTCACTCGCCGTAGCAGTCGATTCAACAGAACCTTTGAAGGCGATGTCTGCTTCCGTCGATCTGAAAGACAAATTGAGAACCACAGCCGACGGAGCGGCCAATATCAATTTGGGAACGACACAACTGAGCGTCGCTCGGACCGCGTCGTTCGACCAGGGAAATGTCGAGGTGTTTCTGAGGCCACAGTTTATGGCGGCCGATGCCGATGCCAATGGCTATCTGGAAAAAGCGGAAACCGAACGGGCATTTTTATTCGGGGCAACGTTTGAGGATCTCGACGCGGACAAAAATGGCAAAATCATTCTCGACGAAATCGTGACTTTTTTCCGAATCCGGTTTGATGCAGCGCGCAGCCGCACCGTCCTGTCGATCAGCGAACAGGGGCGGACGCTGTTCGACATTCTTGACACTGACCGGGATCGACGATTGTCGTTCCGGGAATTGAAAGCAGCGGCGGACAAGTTGTCATTGTGGGACAAAGATGGAGACGGGTTGCTGGCCGAATCAGAAATCCCGCTTCAATACCGGTTGACAGTGTCGCGAGGAAGCCTGCCGGCTCTGGCCGGGAATTTTGCGGGGGCGGATATGAATCAATCCGGACAGCCAGCCGAACGAACATCCGGGCCGTTGTGGTTCCGCAAAATGGACAAGAATCGCGACGGAGAAATCTCGCGTCGCGAATTCGTGGGCGAATCTGCGGCGTTCGTAGCGTTTGACAAAAACGGAGACGGATTCCTCGACCTGACGGAAGCCGTGCAGATCGTTGCCGAGTGACATCGAAATCACGCGACGATGTGCTTCAAAATCCGAGGCCCGTCGGTCACTGATGACAGTTCGCCCTGCCGTTCCATCTCGCTGGCCGTGTCTTTGATGTCAACCAGGCCGGACTGAATGATTCTCAAAATTTTCAGCGCAGCGGGAATATCGAGTTTTTCGCCGATGCCGATGCAGCCGAGAACAAACAAATACAGCTTCTGCATGTTGGCCGGAATCTCGCCTTGGCGCAGATCAATTCCTTCGTACAGCGCCAGCACCAGCCGTTGCGACGTCAGCAGCAATGGTTGGGCTCTGACGGACTCGTTTTGTTCGATGAGCGATTGCGCCATTTCGAGTCTTGAAATCGTTCCCTCGAAAGCAGCGAGCAGCATTTCGATCCGCGTCCATTGAACTTCCGGCTGAGCGTAAGAACCGAGTCGCGTCGTCAAGGCAGAACCCTTTGAAAAGTTGTTCGAGGAATCGCGGAATCAACCGCACTGATCTGTCGTGCTTTCTTAATTCGTACTGATATTCGAGAAGTTCGGTGATGTTGCTGCCGTTGACGACGAGCTGGAACCGCTGAACGCGCTGGAGATCAGATTGCTTTGGGACTGGAGGTTGGCGAGTACCGTTTCCAGCGCCGCGAATTGGGTCAACAACTTTGACTGCTGATCGCTCATGCTTGCTGTCTGGGAGGTGACTTCTCCCTGAGCATCATTGATGCTTTTTGTAATCTGATTGCCGAGAAGCGTCAGTTGGCCGTTGACCGGATCGAGTAAACTCTTGAGTGAATTGTCGAGCGTAGCAGCCAATCCCCGTGTTACGGACAACGTTGAATCGGTCGCTCCGGCCAGAATCTGGGCGGGGGTCAGTGACACCACGACCACCAAGCCTGAAGTATTGGCGTTAGTTGAGTTTCCCGTCAAAATCTGTCCAATGCCGGTCGCCGTTTCCGTGACGCCATTCACGACGTACGAACCCGCGACATCGGTTCCCGTTGAGGATTCGGTTCCCGCATAACCCAACGCCGTGAGTGCCGACCCCGAAATGCCTGTGATTGACGACGCCGCTCCGTAGCGATCAGACGTAATCACCAGATTGTTATTCGAGATCGTGGCCGTAACAGACTTGCCGTTAGCAGCGACTTTCGAATTGATTTCCGTTTGGATTTCATTGGCCAACGCAAGCTGCGAATAGGTGCCTGACGCAAGAGTGATCGTTCCGCTCGAGGAACCATCGATCGTCAGCGAG
>JANXOO010001340.1 GCA_025353525.1 Schlesneria sp.
GCGGTGACGGCTTTGCCTGGCTCGCTGATGGGCGGCATCAGCAAATGTGGGATGTTGTTGAACAGTGTCAGATCGACTTGTTTCGGATCGATTAACACGAGTCGCAAGAAACTCGATACCGCCGACCTGCGACTCGTGTTAATCGATACCAGTCAACCGCCCGTCGATGACGATGACCGGCTGCTCGCACAGTGGCCGGACTCGCTAGTCGTGGCCCACAAATCGGATCTCTCCGATCAGTGGGACAACCGACTACCGGAACGTGCCTTAAGAGTCTCATCCGTGACGGGCGAAGGAATGATCGAGTTACAACGCCGACTCGTTCAAAAACTGGTCCCCGAGTCACCGCCACCCGGAACGGCGATACCAATGACCATGCGGCAAATCGGATTGCTTCAAGCTGCCCGCATCGCAACCTCATCAGACGAGCGACAGCGCGCCATCGAGTGTCTGTTCGACGGGGGCAAGCCCAGGGAAAAACGGCATTGATGTTTGTCACAATTTTCCGGGGTTAAAAACCCCATGCTGAATGCCAGCGCCGCTACGCGGCTGAGATCCGGCATTCGAGCGATTGTATTAGCCGCAAAGCGGCGAAGGAATACAGCCTGGGGTTTCCAACCCAAGGAACAGATCCGATCGCGAACGATTCAAGCCCTGTTAAGGGCGCAGGTCTCTCTGCTGCCGCCTTCCAACAACGTGTTACAAACCCCACCTCAACCAGCATCGAAACGAAGTTCGTAAATCTTATGACGAAGCAGGGAATTCTCCTCTCGCAACTCGTCAATCTCGCGACGCATCTCATCGATCAGAAGTCGCAACGACTCAAAGGCGTGCGTCAATCGGATTCCGTTCCAGTAACAACTCGCTCATAACGCGGAGAATTATTCTTTGCAGAAATTCTTCGCGTTTCGCGTCGACTTCGCGTTTCATTGCCTGCATTCATTGCCATCGATCATCATTCATCGTCGTCATCTTCGTCATCCTGATCGACGCTGACTGCCCAATCCGGATACGGAATGGTGACACCTTGTCGCGATCGCCACAGGATTCGGTTGAGCAGGTTCTCTGGCGCTTTGTCGACTTCCTGAAAGTTCATGCGTGCGGATCGAATGGCGTCGTCACGGATCACTGGATCGAGGATCGCTTTGGGATCGGGATTCATTTGATCAAGCGGCACATTATTTTTCACGGAGGTGAACGGTGTAAAATCGGGCTTTTCGGTCTCGCTGATAAAACAGCCGAACATCGGTGTGGCACTCGCGTCGAACTGATTCATCGGAGGCAACCCGAGAATCTGCTCGATCGTTCTCAGAATACTCGTCGTGTTGTACTGCGTGCTGACGACGGCTCCCCGTTTCACGTAGGGGCTCAGGCA
>JANXOO010001370.1 GCA_025353525.1 Schlesneria sp.
GCCATCAGCTCAGCCACCACGGCGGCGACTTGGGCTACATGGAAAAGCTCACCAACTACGACACCTTCGCCATCGAGCAATTCAGCTACTTCCTGACCCGGCTCGCGGAGACCAGAGACCTCGGTGGCAAGCCACTGCTGGGTTCGACGATGACGCTCTTTGGCAGCGGCATGTCCTACGGCCACAGCCACGGCAATGCCAACCTCCCTCTGGTGCTCGCAGGTGGCTCGGACCTCGGCCTGAAGCACGGCAGCCATCTCGACTTCAACCAGGGCCACTTCGGCGGCTACCAACTCGACAAACCCGGTGAACACTACCGGCTCTGCAGCCGCCCCGCGAACACAGACGCGCACATGAGCAATCTGCTGCTCATGATGGCCCAACGCATGGGCGTGGAGACAGACAAGTTTGGCGACAGCAACAAGGTGATGGAACTATGACAAGCTCCCTCAATCCACGCAGGGCTGCCGCGCTGTGCCTCGGCCTCTCTCTGTTCACGGACCTGCTCACGAACGCCGCCACTTTTGCAGACGAGCCGTTCCGGCCCCAAGCGGGGAAGTTTCCCCCTTTTGAAAAGGCGCACTCCTACCGAGGCGTGCTCGCGTTCGTGGACCATTCGAACCGCCGTGGCAGCCTCCGTGTGCAAACCACGGGCGAGTTCTTCCGAAACCCCCCGCACCCCTTCGCAATGCTCCCTTACGGCATGGTCTGCTATCACGGCGCACCGGCGGATCTCAGGGATATCCCGCTCGGCACGATCCTGAACGTCCGGGCCTTTCTCCCGCCGGACCCCAAGACCTCCTCCGTGCCGGTTATCGAGAATGGAATTGCCGAACGACCCGCCGAGAACCACGCCATCCTCCTCGAGGACGAGCCCAGCTACTGCCTGCGTGAGGGCAAAATCTGGAAATTGAAGGAGTTGGACCTCCAGAAAACCCAAGGCACGGTCGTTGCCAGCCTCGAACCGAAGGAAGGCGGAGACGTTAAGGATAGCGAACAAACGATGACCCTCAATGCCGCCACCCGAATCTGGCGCGGCCGCGAACGCCTCGGGCTTGCAGACTTGATCGCCGAGGGCGTCTGGCCCGTCAGCGGGAAGAAATCGCTCGGAGGCCAGGCTGTCCTTCTCGGACTCACCTGGCATCCCACACCGGGAGGCGTGTTCCTTCGGTTCCACATCTCGGACCTCTGGCTGGATGAGACTGCGATGCAACGTGCCACCCAAAATCAAACCGAGGCGCACAAGGCACTCATCCGCAGCCGCTGGATGCCCGCATGGGTGGATGCCGTCGAGTATGGCAATTTCGGACGCGCCACCGTGACCGCGACCTTGTTCGGTGGCATGGATCCCTCTCTTTACGCCGATTTCAACGCGGGTGACGGGGCAGCGATGAATGCGGCCGAGAATACGTTGAAGCATGCAGGCGGTGCATACGGTCCCGCACACATGGCCTCAAAAGGCTCCATCCTGGATGTCAAGAAGGCAACCAGAGAGGTCGCTCTGGGGAGCAGCGGCATCCAAATCCGATTTGAGACGGACCTCATCATCGAAGGTATTCGCCCCGGGCGAGTCGTCCGTGTCCGCCCTGCGGGCTGGCCTGACCTCGAACTGCCGAGGGAGGAATATCTGGGCGACGCCACCTTCAGCCCTGAAGACCGCTACCCGACTCCGGCCATCTACCCCAAGTACTAAACATAAAGCACTGAATCAGCGTCGGTTGGAATTTCTGGCGGGACGGTTTGGGGTCGATGTGCCTGGCTATTCCATTTTGTCTGATTTCGAGTTGCTCGATTGGACGGGCTGGCAGACGAGGAAGAACAAGTACGGCGTGATTCCCACGGAACTTTTTCCGATTTTGCAGCGACCAGGCGTATCGAGCGACTCCTGGGTCGACACGCTCAAGAACTTTGATCGCTGGTTTCGCCGAGCGACAGGTTGAGCGGAAAGCCTGCAAGCAGAAGCAAGCTGGCTCAACCCCCGATGGATGCACGGCATTTCCCACAGCCGCCAAGCCTTTGTTTGAAATCAACGCAACGGTGTTTAAGGCCACACCTCGCATCGCACTCGGCGCGGTGAAACGAGTTGATCGGTGCCAGGAATCAATGTTCATCACTTCCGATGGCCCCGGCAGGCGTGCTCAGTCCCTGCCCAGTGTTTTCCAATTGCGTTTTTGGGGCTGCACATGTGATTTGAAGACCCGATGACCAATCAATAAATTCGCTGAGCATTGATCCAATCAATGGCTGGCCCCATTTGTTGGCCTCTCGACAGCAGGGAATGCTACACTGCAGCGATGCGATTCATGCGGCAACTCAACGCGGCCAACGATCGGACGCGTCGACCCAACCACAACGTCGGCGCGTAAACCACAACGACGACGCGTAAATTCCAGCCGCGATAGCGGCGGCACAGCCGTGGGTGAAACCCGCGGACACGGGTTTGAAACGAGGCTTCAGCCGCCAATGCCGCGACAGGTGCCCGGATTGCGATGGATGGATTGTGGGGGAGGCGACGAGGCATCGATCACTCGCCATTGCGGAATCTGTCGCCGCATTCGCGGCTATGATGAATGGAAGAATTCCTGGGGCCACTCAAATACCTGACAGCCGGCGGGCTGTCTTTGCAGAGTACATTGCATCGGGATTGAGCGAAATACGGTTCTCGTCCTGTTTTACCGCTAAGCCCAACACAGAAAACAATCCTCAATTCGAATTTGCGGTCGCTGCAATTTCAGGAGCCTCGAAAACCCGAATTTCCGGTCCATTGTTTCCATCCTGTTTGGGGACACCGAGAAACAGCGTTCCTTTCGACCATGCACAGGTTCTCGAATCCTTTGGCGTTTCGATTGTTTGCACAATTTCGAATTTCTCACCGACTCGTTCGATGACGACGAGAGCACCAGCACTACATGAGGCGTAGATCCGGCGACGTTTCGAATCGAAATGAATGTCATCGACCCCCGCCGGGATCGCGACGCTGGCCATTTCTTTTCCCGACTTCGTATCGAAGACAATCATCATCGGCTTTGCCTTCGGACAGCCAACGAACAACAGGCCATTGTCGGAATCGTGAGCAATCGGGCTTCCCGCGTCAGACAATGTCAAAGGCCACGTGTCGGTCACTTCGTGTTTGGCAACGTCGATCACAGCAATCAGACTCTGTTTGGTGAGCACGGCATAGATTTTTCCAGCCTTCTTGTCGATTTTGAATCCATGAACGGCCCCCGGCAACGCGATCGTCGTCATGCGTGCGCCCGTCTTTGCGTCCAGAACCGACATGACTTCATCCTGACCGACGTAAACCATATTGTTACCGGAATGGAAGTGAACATTGTCGGCATGTTCCGCCTCAACGGAAAAGACGCGTTTGTAATCCCGCCCGTCGAACGCGTTGCACTGACCCGCCCCGTTACCAACATAAATCATGTCCAGATCAGAGGCGAAGGCAACTCCCGAGACTTTACCCTGATCAGGAATCTGCCTGACCAACTGTCCGGATTTCAGATCGATAATGTCCAAAGTGTTATTCGGCTTGTTCGCAACGAACAGGCGTTGGCCTTTGGAGTCGACAGCCAAATGATCGAGCTTCCCGGCGACACCTTTCAGTGACAACGTCTTTGTCGGAACGAGAAATTCAGGAGACGCTCCGAAAGCAGAGCCAGCGGCGACAACGACCAAAGCGAGAACTTGAAAACACTTCATGCGGGATTCCTTTCAGGAGTTGGTGATCACCTCGAACGGCCAGATTGTTCGAGTGATGTCTACAGATGTAGCAACAGAAAGCGAGGATTTGATGAAGGACATGCCTGAATGCGAGGATTTTCAATAAACCCGCATTTTGCGTTTCGAGAAGCCAACTCGGGGACACAGAAGTTTTGCGGTTCGTCAATCCGGAAAACAAGCGTCACTTGATAAATCGCAGTGGCTTGCGCGGAAAACCAGTAATTTTTTTGACATCGGACCTGGCGGTATCTGCCGTTCCTGATCGAAACCGCTCTTGACCGCGTTGGCGTCACGCGAAACTGATTTTTAGTCCCATTTCTTTCATTTGCAAAAGTGCCTCGGCATTGCCTAGTGGTTTGTCAGGTTTGAAATGTAGGGTTGCGTCGATTTAGGAAATCGGCGTTAATTTGGAGGACCAAACTCAATCCAGGGAGGGATTTGCGATGAGCGAGAAGAAGTATATCGTTCGTTTGACCGACGCGGAACGCAAGATTTGTGCGGAGGTGATTCACAAACTTAAGGGGACCGGCCAGAGAGTTCGCCGTGCTCAAATATTGCTCAAGGTTGATGCGGATGGGCCGGCGTGGACGGATGCTCAAATTGCGGAGGCATTTTCCTGTCGTACCAAGACCGTCGAGAATGTCAGGCAACGATTTGTTGAGCATGGTTTCGAAGCCCAGACGGCGATTCCGAG
>JANXOO010001380.1 GCA_025353525.1 Schlesneria sp.
CGAAAATGGCGCCTCCGACGCTGCCAGTTGCTGCCAACGGAAAGGCAATAAAGGCCAACAGCCCCAGAAAGGTCATCCGCTTCATCCACGGCTGATGCGCCAGAATGAACTCGCTATCGCTCGACAACGAAGCAATCTTCGGACCGATCCACGGTACGCGAAACATATAACCGACGTGAAATGCGAAGAACAATGCCACCATCACGTCCTGATACGTCACCATCCAGAACAGATGAGTCGGAGTCAGGCCGGGAAACGGGGTGATGATCGAGAATCGACCGAGGAAAGCGAATGATGCCCCCGTCGCAACGAGCAATTCCCAACAGAATTTCTGGCCAGCTACGAAGTACACGGCGCCAAAGGCGATGGCTGTGATGACCCAGGGACCGATCAGCGTTCCCAGCCAGAGCGGAAAGTAGTTTTTGTGGAAGTTCTTTTCAAACTCCAAAAACGACTCCAGAAGTCGCTCGTGTTCGACGGCATTGGGAACGGCTAATTTTTGCAACGTTGAGGGATGTGTATCGGACATGTCAGTGTTGAGCGAACTCAGTCGTTATCCGTTCTGTTTCTGCAAAATTGCCAAATCGGGAGATCGTATCGATTGGATGGCGACTATCACCATCACCGTCAGTCTCGCGGTGGGGAGCGAGATTGTCAATTCCCTCGGTACGAACTCACGGCATAATGCTCTGAATCGGCGTCCAGAGCCAGCCGGGAAGGAAAAACAGGCCAATTGTTCCTGCGAGGCAGATCCCTGCCGCGATCAATGATGGAGTTTCCGAGATATTTTCCCGCTCGGTCCGATCAACCGGCTCGCGCAGGAACATGACGCCGACGATTTTCAGGTAGAACCAGGAGCCCAGAGCCGCGTTAATTGCCAGGACGATCGCCAGCCAACGACCCGAGTCGTTTCCTTGCGCCCAGGCTGCGAAAAACAGATTCAACTTGGCAAGGAACCCAGCCGTTGGCGGAAGCCCTGCCAGGCTGAACAGGAAGATTGCCAGCACGAGCGCCAATGCAGGTCGCGATCGGGATAGACCTTGCAAGTCATCGAATGTCTCGACTCGTTTGTCTTTTCGGCCTGCCGCCGTGAGTACCGCAAATGCACCAAGAGTCATCGCCCCATACACTGCCATGTAAAACAGCATTGCCCCGATACCGCTCACCGACTGTGGTACGGGCCGGTTCAGGATTTCCTTTTGCATCTCATGATCGAGCCCCACGACAAATCCGACCATCATATATCCGGCGTGAGAAATGCTCGAATAGGCCAGGAGTCGGCGGAGATCGGTCTGCATCAGCGCCATCAGATTTCCGACAAACATTGTGGCGACGGCCAGCCACCAGATCATGTGCCTGACCGCATCCGGTGTCATGGACCAGGCAGATGCGGCTTCTTCAGCACCGGTCGCCGGCACCATCAGCCTGAGTAATGCCACAAATCCGGCAATTTTCGGAACGAATGACAACATGGCGGCCCCGGAAGTCGGTGCCCCCTGGAAGACATCCGGAGCATAAAAATGGAACGGCACGGCCGTCAGCCGAAAGCCAAGACCAGCGATCAGCATCACAGTGGCAACCGTCACGAGCGGATTGGCCACTTGACCGTGCTGGTTTCCGAAAGCCGCATGTATTCCGGAAAGATTTGTCGTTCCTGTCGCTCCGTACAGATAGCTCATACCAAACAGCACGATCGCCGACGAAAAGATACTTAGCAAGAAGTATTTTAATGTCGCTTCCTGTGCCGGAGCGTCGCGTCGTGGAAGTAACAGAAACAGATACGTCGGAATGCTGACCAGTTCGAGAGCGACGAACAGTCCCACCAGATCGTTCGCCGCGGAGATCAGGTTGACCCCCGCTAAAATCGCCAGCAGGCACGCATGACTTTCTGCAGATCGGGCATCGTCCGCCTGGTTCCAGTGCAACAGAACCAGAATCGAACCGAAACAAAGCGTCAAACCACGAATGTACCATGCCAATTCATCCAGAACGAATGGTCCCATTGTCCGGGCGACTGGTGGACTTTGCCACCAGACACAGGCAGCAACGGCCAGCGTCAGCAGCGAAAGAAATCCCCAGCGATGCCGCAGCCCGGCAGGCGCTTCACCCCGTTCATTCACGAGAAACGGCGCGGCAAAGAAAATCAGGCAGACGGATGCCAGCAAGATGGCATCAGGCGCAATCAGGGACAGGGCACCGTTTAATTGCTGAATGGCTTCGTTCACGGTTGAACCTCCGAGCCAGGAGCCACGCCCGGCGGTTGCGTCAGGGATGCATTCGTCACAGTACTTGACGCCTCAATCGGTGTTTTGATAACGGAATTGCGTTGAACACTCACAATCGCCTGGACATCAGGTCGGATTAAATTCAAAAGTGGTTGCGGGAACAAGCCGAGCAACAAACACAGGCCAAGCAACGGAGCAAGTGCCGCGATTTCCCGTGCGTTGAGATCCGCAACCGATTCGTGTGCATGGTGATGTCCGCCCCCGTGATCCTCAGCGGGAAGATGTACCTTCCCGAAGAATGCATGCTGGACGACACCCAGCAGATACCATGCTCCGATGACGACGCCAAGGGCACCCATCGTGGCGAAGATCGCTCCCCACCCGTCACCTGCCTTGAACATTCCGGCCAGACACAGGAATTCACCGACGAATCCGTTCAGGCCGGGAAGACCGATACTCGCAAACGACGTGAAGACCATTGCAACAGCCATCAACGGCAACTTTGTCGCGATCCCGCCCAGTTCGTTGAGTTGTCGCGTATGGTATCGTTCGTAGAACATACCGACGATGCAGAACAACGCCCCTGTTGACAGGCCGTGGTTGATCATTTGCAACACGCCGCCGCTGATCCCTTCTTCATTCAGCGCAAACAAACCCAGCATGCAAAAGCCAAGGTGAGCGACCGAGCTGTAGGCAACCAGCTTTTTGATGTCGTTCTGAGAAAGTGCACAAAACGATCCGTACAGGATTCCGATGGATGCCATCGTTCCGATGAGCGGCAAACCGGTATCGTGACATGCCTGCGGAAGCATCGGCAAGAGCATCCGCAAGAAACCGTACGTTCCAAGTTTCAACAAGACACCAGCCAGTAGAACAGAACCTGCCGTCGGAGCTTCCACGTGAGCCAATGGTAACCACGTATGAAAAGGGAACAACGGTACTTTCACCATAAACCCGGCAGCGATCATCAGGAACAGTGTCGTTTGTACGGCAGCCGGCAACGGGTGTTGGGAGAGAGTTCGTGCGAGATCGGGAATCGAGAACGGCGTCGTGAGTGTCGGATTATCTCGCACAGCAGCGACGACCATCGAGACCAGTCCGAGCAACGTGATCAAACTTCCGCCGAGCGTATAAACGAAGAATTTGCCCGCCGCATAACGCCGGAGTGGTCCGCCCCAGATCCCGACCAGAAAGAACAGGGGAATCAGCGTGAACTCGAAGAAAACATAAAACAGGATGATGTCGAACGAACAGAAAACGCCGACGAGTCCCGTTTCGAGAATCAGCAAACACGCATAGAATTCAGCAGCCCGCTCGCGAATCGCCGTCCACGAGACGAGCACGGACGAAAACGTAAGAATCGTGGTCAACAGGACCAAAGCGACACTGATTCCGTCGAGTCCGAGGAAGAATTCAAGTTTCACTCCTGGACTGTGCGGGCCTGCTTGCGAGAGATCGAGCCACGTTTGACGAAGGACCAGTTGCGGATGAACGGGTCCGCGTTCCGAAGACGGGACCGGAGGCAATGACATGTATTGGGCTGCCAGTCCCCACGAAACCAGAAACGTCGTGACACTCACCAGCAATGCGACCCAGCGAGCCCGCACTGCAGTCGCTTTCGGGTCAAGCAACAACAATGCCACCGCCCCGAGTGCGGGTAAGAAAATCGTGATCAATAACAAACTCGGCATCGAAAAAAACTTTCTACATCGTTTCGGCAAGTGTTCGCAATACTGAAACGAGACAGACCACCAACCCGATCAGCATGACCGCTGCGTAGTTCTGGACCATTCCGTTTTGAATCGGTCTGATGATGCTTCCGAAAAGTCCTGGCAGAAATCCGGTGCAATCGACCAGCGTGTCAATCACCCAGCGGTCAATAAGCGCACACAATGACGCCAGGCTGCGGAACGGACTCGCAATGAATTTGTATCCGCACCAGTCGAGATAAAGTCCCTCGTGCGAAAACTTGTGTGCCAGCGAGAGATTTCGTTTCAGATTTTCAGCGATCCCGGGCGACGCGACGTACATCAGGTATGCCACCGCGATGCCGCCAATTGCGAGAGCCGAACTGATCCCCATCATCAAAAGATCGGGTTTGAATTTGTCGCCGTGAACCAGTCCGGGCGTTTGGTGGAAATAATGAGCGTACAAGTGGGTTGGTCCGGTCAAACCCCCGATGGCCAGCGCTGCAATGGCCAGAATTGCCAGCGGGATGGCCATGGCCGGAGGTGCGTCATGCGGATGGTGGCCTGCCTCTTCGGGAAATTTCTCTTCGCCCCAGAACGTCATGAAATATGCGCGGAACGTATAAAAGGCCGTCATCAGCGACGTGAGTAACGCCACGCCAAGGATGATGAGATAGAACTCGCCATGCTCGGGGTTCTTCGCAGCGACGGAGATGACCGCAAGGATTTCGTCCTTGCTCCAGAATCCCGACAGAAGCGGAAATCCCGCCAGAGCCAGAGCACCGGCAAGAAATGTCCAATGTGTGATCGGCAACACCTTGCGCAAACCGCTGAAACGTCGCATATCAATCACGTCACCCATCGAGTGCATGACGCTTCCGGCGGACAGGAACAGCACTGCTTTGAAAAAGGCATGAGTAAACATGTGAAACATCGCAAACGTCACTGCATGGATTGCCAATCCGTTGCCGCCACCTGCTGCACCAAGCGACATGAACATATAGCCCAACTGACTGACCGTCGAATACGCCAGAACGCGTTTCAAATCGTATTGAGTTAACGCTGTCATCGCGGCAATCAACGCGGTCGCCGCACCGATCCCGGCAACGACCATTTGAACTTTCGGTGCGTGTACGAAAAACGGAGTGCAGCGAGCGACCAGATAGACCCCTGCCGTCACCATTGTCGCCGCATGAATCAGTGCCGAGACGGGGGTCGGACCTTCCATCGCATCGGGTAACCAGACGTGTAACGGGAATTGAGCCGACTTTCCGACGGCCCCGATAAACAACAACGAACAGATCAGCGTAAAGATGCCAGGATCGGTGACAAGCATATTGTTGATGAGTTCCGGCGAGTCAAACAGCCGGGTGAAGTCGAGCGTGTCGAATGTTTGCCAGATGAAGAAAATCCCGAGAATGAAGCCGAAATCACCGATGCGATTAACCACGAATGCTTTCTTGGCGGCGGCCGCAGCACTCGGCTTGTGAAACCAGAACCCGATCAGAAGATAACTGCACAGGCCCACCGCTTCCCAGAAGACGAACATCAACACAAAGTTCCCCGCCAGAACCAGCATGCACATCGAGAACACGAACAGTGACATCGACGCGAAGAAGCGGGGATAACCCGGATCGCCTTGCATATAGCTGCTGGCAAAGATGGCCACAAGCAAACTGACCGACGTAACCATCGTCAACATCAAGGCCGACATGGCATCGGCACGAAGTGTCACGGGGACATCGATCGAATCCACTTGAATCCAATGATAGACCACCCTCATGACCGCATGATTCGTTCCGTGTTCGTCATGAGCGAATCCTCCAGGAACAACAACAGTCAAAAGATACAGCGAAGCCGCCAGTGAAATCGCCAGACCCAGCACCAACGGGCGGTGCGCATACGCTCGACGAAC
>JANXOO010001395.1 GCA_025353525.1 Schlesneria sp.
ATCACGCTGATCAATATCTCGAAAGAATGGGACGGGCTGAACGTTCCATTGGGTATCAATTCCACTCATCAGGTGAATGTGGAATGTGATTTTCATATCGAGTGGGCTCCGAACGTGGCAAGTTCACATATCCTGATCTACGCAGCCCGGCTTCCCGAGGGTGCAGCAAAAATCTGCTCGTACATGACACCAGGGACGAAAAACCGTACCGGTGTCGGTTTTCTGAGTACCGGAAGCCTGACTCTCGACAGGACAGGAATGTGCAGTAATAAACTCAGCAACGGACGGTGTTCGTCGAATGCCGTCGTGGCGCACGAAGTCGGTCATGCACTCGGGCTGCCTCACATCGGCCTGATGACGGCTGGCAGCACATGCTATCGGGACATCGAAGGGGGTACTCTCGACAAGATCCTGCACACGCTGGGCCTGAAGGGATACGATGGCAACATTGATTCGTGCTATAAGGGAGATTCCACAGCAGATGCTCAAAATGTAATGGGAATGGGTAGCACGATCAGCCTTCAAAACGTTAATCCATGGTGGCTGCGAATCGCTGAGCATACGCACACCAAACCCGGCGATTGGGTCGTGGCCATGGATCGCAGACCCCCGATCGAAATCGCTCGCTTCAACAAGCTGTAACTGCATCGGAAAGAGACCGCAACATGACCACAGGGCAGCGGTGATCGCATGTGACCAGCGACGTCACCGTGTCGGCATGGGCAAGGCCGAAGATCTTCTTCCGAATTCCCCGAGAATGAAATGTCAGCTAACGTGCTCTTCGGGTCGCATTTCATCGCGACGACGACGCTTGACCGCGGATGCCGCCAACGTGCAGAATCTGCCTGGCCATTACACGTGCTGTAACTACAGCGGGAATGGCGGTTTGACATGGTGACCTGAATGGTGGCAGATATTTCAAAAACCCGGCAAGCAAAACAGGTCGATCCTGTATCGGCCGCCTCTCGTGCATTCGTCACAGAACTCGAATTGCACCGGAAGGCTGGTTCCGGATGGCTTACCCTTCCCCAACTTGTTGAGCATGTTCCAGGGCTGACTGCCGACGTTGCTCAGTCTGCTCTGCTAAAGAATCCGTCAAAACAACGGGTGATCGTCGCATTCGCATCGGATCCGAACAGCCCGGTGATTCTCAAGGACGATCTCGAATCCTTTGCCACAGACGGACATTTGCTGAAGTTACTTGCACAGCTCGGATGTTCGGCAGCCTCGCCCAAACGTCAACTGACCGAACTGACGGCTCCGCTGGAGAAGCGGATTCGCTCGGCCGCCGACAAATATTGGCCCGATCACTCCGATCAACTTCCTGGCGGACTTGTGGGCATTGGCAAGAAAAAACAGTTTGCCATTTATGACGAACGGTTTCCGCTTCCCGATCAAGAACTCGCCCGAAGGTTTGTCGTCGCATTGAAAGCTCTCCGATCAGAAGGCGAGCTTGCTTATCCTTCGACGTGGAAACGTCTTCTCGACACGATCGGCGAATCACCCGACGACAACCTCGTTCGCCAGGCAACGGCAGCCACACCGTTCGCTGGCGTCGCCCGATCGGTGCGGTCGACCGGCGAAATCTGGATCGCATTCGCCGAGGATGCCCCGTCGGTCATTTCGAGCCCCGCTTTTCTGCAGCGACTGATGCTCGAACTTTGTACCGAAGCAAAGCCCGAGATCAGGCTGTCAGGCCTGGTTAAACAATTGCCCAAAGATTTGCAGTCAGGCTTCGTGACCGCATGGCAAACGGCATTTGAACAACAGCGGGAAATCGGCTTCGCAGACATTCAGACTGCCGGAACGGCAAAAAAACGAGACGTTCAGTTTCGAGATCGTCGATTTCCACTGCCGGAAATCGCACTCTCTGAAAAACTCGTTCGGGTTCTCGAAAGTCAAAAGGCGGTCGCAGGATCATCCTATCCGACGACCTGGCAGCGGCTGACCGAATTGACCGATCCAAACTCGCTAAAATCTCTGCAAGACAAGGCACGGCAATCTGCACCGTTTTGTGATCGCGCCATCGTCTCGCTCGTCGCAGAAGCCGGCGCTCCAGTCGCATTGACGGGAGACGAAGATTGCCTGGCGAATTCGCCGTTGTTGCTCCGCGCCGTCGTCGACAAACTTCGATCGAACGACAATCATGCGGTCGATATTCTGAAAATTGTCAAACTTAAAGGGATCCATCCTGGAATTGTCCCCTTGTTTCAGTCAGCGATCGAACGGCAGGTCGCCTCAAAGCATCTTCCGGCGGGAATCGGGGCTTTGAAACTTTCGAAAAAATTGTATCTGTTCCGGATGTCTGATATTGTCGGCACGAACGCCGGATCCGGACATGTTGCAGAATCCAAACGAGCTTTGGATTCGTCCCTGACACCCGGATCGACGACTGCCTACGAAGGATCCGCCGAGAATTTCGCGGCCGATTTCGATGCAGCCTTTGTCAAACTTGACGGCAAACTGGGGTTGCCGAACTATGCGAGTCTGGTTGATTTGCGACCCGCCATGAAACAGCATCCTCGTGACGACTTTGATCGCGGACTGCTGGAACTTCGAAAAACTGGCCGGTATTCCTTGAGTATCGTGGAGGGTCGATTCGGGATTTCCGATGACGAACGCGCGGCCGCAATCGTCATCGACCATACATCGTATTTGCTCGTACACCGGAAAAGGTAACGTCCGTTCGTCGGCCCAGCGGCGAATCCGGCACTGTGATTCATAAATACGTTGATCGGCACGGACGCGGGATCACGAAAGACGATTTCCATCTCGCAAAAGGCGAACGACGTGTTTGAACCGACGCTCACCCTGAAGGCATTCGCGGAACATTTGCACTATGCGAATCCCTTTGACGAAAATCGCGTCACGCAGACGGACCTGCTGACGAACGATATCCCGGGGATCCATGCCGCCGCCTTTGAAGAATTGACGAGTCACGCGAAAAAGGCTGTGAAGAACCAGGACATGGGACGCGGAATCGTTCTGACCGGCCCGCCTGGCGTCGGAAAAAGCCATCTGCTGGCCCGATTCGGCGAATGGGCACGACGGGAGAAATATCCCTTCATCTATCTTCTGAATTTGCAGGCGGGCCCTGACGACATCCTGAGAACGATCCTGCGAACATCGGTC
>JANXOO010001405.1 GCA_025353525.1 Schlesneria sp.
TTCACCGAACAGGAAAGATTCGCAGGACGCGGACGCTCCAAAAGCAGACTCTGACAAAAACGACAAATCAGGGGAATCAATCGGACCAAAGGAACCGGTTCCCGATTCTCCGAACTCGAAAAAAGAAACCGCCGACGGTACCGAAACGGGAACCGCCAAGCCGGATCGAGATCCAAAGTCGATGCCTGCACCTGCGAAGAACGAAGGAGTCAAGCCGGACCCGAACGAAATGCCCGAGCGACGACCGGGCGACACGAATTCGAAGAATGACGCCAGGACACCGGACAAGCAATCGAATCAGGACACTCACGACAAGAAATCGAAATCGATGAACGAATCATCGGAACCAGAAGAACCGAAGACAGAATCGGACGACAAGTCACACGACAAACCGGATAAATCCAGCGTCGATCCTGCAACGAAGAAGGATCGCCAGCCAACGCCTTCCAATCAGGAATCCGATTCAAAGGAACCTGAATCGGACTCCTCGAAACAGGATGATTCAAAACCGGGTTCAGCGAAAAAAGAGGCGCCTGACGATCAGAATTCAAATGCCTCGAAGCCAGATTCCGATGGAGGCAAGAAATCAGCGAAGTCATCGAAGTCTGCGAAAAAACCAGGTTCAAAGTCAGGAACTGAATCATCCGAGAGTTCGTCCGAAAAGAGCGATGCTCAAAAGGAGGATGTTCAAAAAGACGATGACGGCAAGAAGCCCGGCAAGGAAAAAGCGGACAGCGACCGATCTGACGATGGGAAAGAGGATGGAAAAGAGGACGGAGAAAAAGTGGAAGAAAAGTCGAAATCTGATGGGAAAAAATCGGATCAAAACACGAAGTCAGGCAAAAACGAATCCGGTGCTGGCAAGGGGAAGGGTGAGAAACCCGGAAAGGGTGGTTCGCCCGACAAATCAACCGGAAAACCGGGGCGATCATCGCAATCGGGCAAGCCGGGTTCGAATCCCGATGGCGATGGAATGACAATGGGCGACCGCGAAGGAAAAGCCGAGTCGAATGGTGATGGTAGCCCGATTGAACCTGGGGACGAGGCGAACCTCGAATACAACCGTCAGGCGTCAGAACTGATTCTGCAAAAGTTGAAAAAGGATCTGGATCGAGGCGATGTCGATCCGGAACTTCTGGAGCAACTCGGTTGGACACAGGCGGAAATGAGGCAGTTTTCCGATCGGCTTTCGAAGTATCTCGACGAATCAAAACGTGCCGAAGAGACGCCGGAAGACAAGGCCCGCCAGCAACAGTACCAGGAAATGCTGAAAAACCTCGACTTGCAGAAATCGGGGGCCCGTCGATCAGGAGAAACAGAACCGAAGCGCGATGTGCAACAGATCGAATCCAGGCGGACACCTGTTCCGTCTGCATATCGTTCGGCATACGAGAAATACACAAAGGATCTCGCACGTCAGAAATCACCGTCAGCTGCAAAGCCTGGCAAGTAAAGTTTTTGCATATGATCTGATGCAATGCCGGTTCGTAACAAAAGGCGATGGGCAGTTGAAATGTCCCCGTTTTTCAACCGTTTTTGAGCATCACGGTCAGCGCATCGAGCGACGATTTCAATGTTCCGTTTTCGGTGGCGTCCGTGAACGTCACACTTTTCAGCGGTGATCGGTCGACTTTGACGCTGTTGCGCCGCGCAGTAATGCTTTGAATCGTGCCGTTCCGTGCAAAAAAGGCACCTGGAGATTCCATCAGACGGTCTGCTAATGACGTTCGCTGCGGGGCCAGAGCCTGTGACGATGGCGATTCTGTCCCGGCTTTCACACTCGATGGCCTTCGTAGCCAATCGAGAAACCGGGGCGAGTTGATGTCCCCCCGAAATGGCCACCATCGGGATGTCCGCGATGATGAGACCTCTTCCCACGCTCCGTTCAGTCGACGATTGAGTTGCGGAAGAAACAACAGCCCTTCGTCGGTACCGATCAGCTCTCCGTAACTGGGTAGTGACTGTCGCTCGACGCGTACGGTCCCCAACAACATCAGCGGCATTCCGACGACAGTGGCCAGGGCGTCGGGGTCAGGGTCCGGACGTTCGAGAATGACTTCGTCACCGCACTCGGGACAACATTCCGAGAGGGGTTCGACCCAGGAGATACATCGTTGACAAAGGACAATCAGGTTCTGCATCAGGACCGCCGGAACTTGAAAAGCAGCATCATTCGATTATGGCGTCTGGCGTGCCGTTTATGAAGCGGGATTGGCGTGGAGCAGGGAATTAAGGCGAGCGGCAGAAAATCAATTACCAGATGAAAGTTCAGCGGGAGGGGGGCAAACCCCTTTTGTCGAAGACGAAAAAGGGGATCGACCCCGGCCAGTCGGGGACACTGGGATAAACATTGCCGCCGCTCGCCTGATCGCGGGCTGGCGTTTTAATTTCGGTCGGGACAAGTTAAGGATCGGCGCATGAACATTTGTCGCAAGTTGTTGACCTTCCAGCGGGTTTCTCCAGGGCGAATCGTCAAAAGAGGAAGATAACCACAGAGACAGCGAGACACAGGGAAGACAAGCAAGAAAAGGCGAATCCGGATCATGGGAGGGCGAGGCTCTGACCGAGCCGCCACGTCGCTGCGTCTCCCCATTTCACAAAGACCAATAACGAATTCCTCATCCCGAAACAAACGCTCACTTCAACACAAAGAACACGAATTAAAGAGTGAACCAAAGAGACGCAGAGAAGACAAGACAGAAAAGCTGACTCCCAAATATTCCATGCACGCTCCCAAAAATGCCATGCACGAACGAAGAAACGAGAAACCCCGGTCAGTCTCCCGGAGCGCCCTCGCAACGTGCCTCTTCTCCTTTCTTCTCTGTGCCTCCGTGTCTCTGTGGTAAAAATTCTTCGTATTTCTCAGCAGCATATCGCCGAGCGATTCAGTCAGTTTCAGCTAAAATGGTTCCGACAGTAGATGATGCGCCGGTCCTGAAGCCTGAACTCGCGCGAGGACTGTTTTTTTGGTTTGCTTGACGGGATCGGGTTGTTTGCTCATTCTTCTGCATATGACTGCTCCTGCAACAATCATTGTCGTCCACCCGCGAGAACGTCGAGCCAAATGTACCGTGCATCCGTTGAGGAAGCGGCCCGGATTTGTGTTCTACAAACATCCGCGATTTCCAACGGAATTGACGGGATACGTTCGACTTGGCCTTGGTGGGCCTGTGTTGGGCCCCGCTGATGTCGACTGCGGACTGCTCGTGCTCGACGGGACGTGGCGGTGGGTTGAGCCGATGGAACGGCTGGCCACCAACCTTCCCGTTCGCAGCTTGCCGCTTCTGACAACCGCCTATCCGCGTTCGTCGAAAGTCAGTGACAATCCGGATGGCGGTCTGGCAACTGTCGAAGCGATTTATGCGGCCTGTCGATTGCTCGGACGCGATACAACGGGGTTGCTGGATCATTACCGATGGGGACAGCAATTCGTCGAGCAGAATCAAAACTGGTGGCCCGTGAATGAACGTGGCAGCGCCGATCATCAATGTTCGAACTGCAAAAACCGGTTCGTTTGCGAGATCGAACAGGGGCGAGACCGCTGCTGGTGCATGGACCTTCCTCCAGTACTGCCAGCTGAACCCGGTGCGTCGTGTGTCTGCCCCGACTGCCTGTCGAGGCAGGTACACGAGACGCTGTCAATCTGGTAGAGTCTGGAAGTCCGCAATCGTCAATCGGCCGCAATCACTGAGAACGCAACATGTCTGATGCCGGGTATTCGCCTGAAGAACAACGCAAGCGCAAATTGGCCTCGGATTGCCTGAAACGCGCCACAGAAGCGATGGGGAAACAAAACTGGGACTATGCCGTCGAGATGTTTTCGACGGCCGTCAAAATGGTTCCGGACAATTTGATGTACCGTCAGTCACTGCGTGGCAGTCAGCGCAAAAAGTACAAGGACAACAAGTCGGGTGCAAGTATGGCTTTCCTGAGAGTGGCCAGCGCCCGCTCGAAAGTAAAAAAAGCACGCGGTGCAAAAAACTGGGCCGAAATGGACCTGGCCGCTGAAGAAGGACTGTCGATCAATCCCTGGGATGGCCAATTCAATGCGGACCTGGGTGACGCCGCTCGCGAGCGAGGGTTCCTGGAGATCGCCGCATTCGCGTACGAGCAAGCGACGGGGCCGGATGCGTCTTCCGAGAACAAGGAATTTCTCATTGCGTTGGCCGGCATTTACGAACTCCGCAAAAACTTCGATGCCGCGATTCGGGCACTCGACAAGGTCATGATACTCGATCCGCTGAATGGCACGATCCGGTCGAAGATTCAGTCGCTGGGTGCGAATCAGACGATCCATCGGGCGGGATATGACGAAGCAAAATCGACCCAGGAAGTCCGCGAAGACAAACACAAGCAGGGTTACGAAGAATCCGTCAAAGGCGATGTCAAAACGAACAAGGAAGTCCTCGCGCCCGGTGAATCGATCGAGGCTGATTTGAACCGGATGATCCGCAAAGAGCCCGCGAACGTCGGGCACTATCAGAAACTGGGTGACCACTACCGCCGCGAAGGAAAGCTGGAAGATTCGATCAAGACTTACAAACTGGCTCTGGATGTCAGCGGCGACCACAGCATCCGGGAGCAGATGGAAGATGTTGAACTCGACATGGTCCGTCGCAACCTCAGTTTTGCCAAAGAAGCGGCAGCGCGCAACCCGACCGACGAACCGGCAAAAGCGATCGTCAGCGAACTTGCAAAAGAACTGATCGTGCAAGAAATCGAAGTCTACAGCCGCCGGGTAGATCGCTACCCGAACGATCTGAAGTTGAAAAACGAACTTGCGACCCGGTTCATGCGAATCAAAAAGTACGACAAGGCGATTCCGTTGCTGCAAGTCGCATCGAAAGACATTCGACTCGAATCACAGGTGCTGGCCAGCCTTGGTTTCTGTTTTCTTGCAAAGAAACAGAACAACCTCGCCAAAAGGCAGTTCGAGAAGGCGCTGGAAAAGTTGACGTTCAACGACAATCCGGTTCCATTTAAAGAATGTCATTACTACCTTGGTCGACTTGCCGAGGAAGCCAAAGACAACGCGACTGCCGAAACGCACTATAGTGAAATCATGGGCGTTGATTTCGATTATAAGGATGTCAACAACCGGCTGAATGAAATCCAGGGAGGAGACGACGAGTCGAACCAGATCGAAATGAATGACGACGAATGATCGAACCAAAGGAACGGATCTCCTCTTGAACGAATCATTAAAGCATGTTTCGGGGAATCTGCGAGTTGTCAGCCTCTGCACGATTGCCAGCAGAGTACTCGGCTTGTTGCGCGATCAGGCGATGAGCGTCCTGTTCGGAGCGGGGCCCGTCATGGATGCGTTCACCGTGGCGTTTCGACTTCCCAACCTTGCCCGCGTATTGCTCGGTGAAGGAGCGTTGACGACGGCATTTCTGCCGGTCTTCGTCAACGATTTGCGAGAAAATGGCCGCGAATCGGCAGCACGAGTGACATGGGCTGTCTTCGTCTCACTGGCGCTCTTCCTGTGCACAATGATCGTTCTGACGGAAGTGTTTCTCTTTTCACTTTCGTGGTATGTGACGCTCAGTCCCAACGCACTGTTGCTTCGCAATCTGAC
>JANXOO010001419.1 GCA_025353525.1 Schlesneria sp.
ATTGAAAAGTCGCTCGTCGTGACGATCAAGCCGGGCGACAATGATCTGACGATCAAAGTGACTGCCGCGCAGTTGGGGAAATAAGCCCGAAAGTCGGGTGTTTGTAGTGATGCTGAGTTCGACGTTTTAGCACTGACGGTGCAGATGATGTTTCGTGCGACAAGTCCGTTTTCGATGCCGCGAGTTTCACGCCTGGGTTACCAGGTGGCGTTCGCGTGCAGTTTGGCATTTTCAAGCATCGGTTGCGGGACCGGTCCGCAGGCCGAATTCAAGTATCGTGACACCACAGATGACTTGATCGGTGATGCCAATAAATCAGTGAAAAAAACGCTCGACGATGCGTTTGGAACCCCCAGCAAGCTTGTGGCGTGGGAACGGTTTCCCGTCGCCTATGGTGGCATCAAAGGGACAGTTTCTGCCACGGAAAGATCGTCCACTGCGTTCACGGTGACGCTCGAGGGGGATGCCGTCAAGGTCGCCAATGGAGCGCCCGTACTTTGGTTAACCGGCTCGCGAGCTGGCGACAAATCGGCCAACGATACCGTTGCCGGTTTTAATGCGGGATCTCATCAACTATCAGTTTCAGCCGCTGGCGAGCCACCTGCAACCGGGGACCGGTTTGTCATCGGGTTCGGTGAGGATCTGCAACTCGGTCGTGCAGTCTACATGAAAAACTGTTTGCACTGCCACGGGGTCTCGGGTGATGGCGCGGGGCCGACGGGTCGATATCTGAATCCCAAACCGCGCGATTACCGCAACGGTCAATTCAAATTCACATCGACGAAATCTGGTGAAAAAGCAACTCGTGACGATTTGCATCGACTCGTGAAGTATGGCATTCCAGGAACGTACATGCCTTCATTCCTGCTGCTGGGGGATCATGAAACGACCGCCGTTGTGGAATACGTTCGCTGGTTGGCGATTCGGGGTGAGTTTGAAAAGCGACTGGTTGCTGAATTGGCATCGGATTACGCAGTGACATCGATCGCGGATTCCGTTAACAAATCCGAATCGGCTTATAAAGAGAAATTGAAAAACAAGGAAAAGGGTGACGACAAGCCCGAAAAGCCTGTCAGTTTAAACGGCGCGAAAAAGGCAGCTGCGACAGCATTCGCAAAGTTTGAAAAAGACAAGGAACTGGAAGCAGCAATCGACGAGACCGCCAATTTGCTTGCAGAGGCATGGAGTCGCGCCGAAGAACTCGAGACGGTCGTCGTGCCAGGTATTCAACGTGTCGCCGATACGCCCGAGTCGCGAGAACGAGGACGCTTGCTGTACTTGTCAGACAAAACAAAATGTTACACATGTCACGGAGTGACCGGACGTGGCGACGGTGGTGCGACAGAAGATTTCTGGCCAAAGCCGGGTACGAATGAGAAATTTCTCGACCGCGGATTGCACGACGAATGGGGTAATCTGTTGAAGCCGCGAAATCTGACACTGGGTCAATATCGCGGCGGCCGAAGGCCGGTCGATTTGTTCCGCAGAATGTATGCCGGGATCAAGGGGACTCCGATGCCCGCATTCGGCGGCACGGCACTCAAGGATGCCGAGTTGTGGGATCTGGTCAACTATGTCATGAGTCTTCCGTATCAAAAGTCGCCATCGTCAACGGCACATACCGGCGATGTTGCAAAAATTGAAGAAAAACCGGCGCATTGAGTTCGTGAAACACGCGATGCGAATTTTATGAAATACGCGATCTCTGTGAAACAATCGATGCGACAGTACAAAAGGCAATAATTGTGGGCAGGTTCTGGGCGGTATTTTTCGGATTGACGGCGGTGATCATCTTCGGGGTGTCGTGGATTTCTCCGTCGAAACACTGGTGGTTTCCTGGCGACGGACTGGCGTACTCGACGCTGGGTGGCAAGATCGACGACCTGTTCTACCTGATCCTGTGGATCGTCGCCATAACGTTCGTTGCGACCAATATCGCTCTGGTCTATGCACTTTGGTGCGGAGCAACCATTAAAAAAGAAGAAAAAGTCTGGTTCTCTCACGGAAGTCACAGCCTGGAAGTGATCTGGACGATCGTTCCGTCAGCGATCTTGCTGTTTATTGCTCTGTATCAGATGGACGTTTGGGCCGAGTACCGCATACGCGGGTTTGCCAAAGATAAGGACGGAAACCCGAGGCCCGTTGTTGCCGTCGCGGAAGTCACTGCCCGGCAGTTCGAGTGGCGAATTCGTTATCCTGCCCGAGGAAAAACACTGAAGCCGACGCCGCAGCCAGATGACATCTACTCGGTGAACGAACTTCACGTACCGACCGGCGAGATGGTCTCAATCACACTGCGAACTGACGATGTGCAACATGCGTTCTTCGTACCGATGCTGCGAGTCAAACAGGACGCGGTGCCGGGAAAGCTGATCCCCGTCTGGTTCGATGTCACGAAGCCGGATGAATATGAAATGCTGTGCGCTGAACTGTGCGGCTGGGGCCACTACAAGATGAAGGCCAAACTGGTGGCTCAGTCGGCCGAGGACTTTGAAGCGTGGAAAGACAAGGCGTCGGACGAGCAGTTTGACGATGGATTTCGCAAGCCGGCGGAATAGCGGTTTTCAGGATTCGATACGGTTTCCGGTACGGAAAACAATGCTTTGGGGAATGATTATCGACCCGTACAAGTCGATGCAGACAAGTCGATTCAGACAAAGAGCAGACCGATTATGAGCACACTCCATCCAACTCTCGATCACGCAGGTCATGCCGACGACCACGGCGGACACGCGGTCCACAAACAGAGTTTCATCTCGCAGTACGTTTTTTCGACTGACCACAAAATGATCGGGAAACAATTCCTGATCACCACACTGCTGATGATGATGGTGGGTGGTGCGCTGGCTCTGGCCGTTCGCTGGCAACTGGCACGGCCATGGGAGCGTATGCCGCTCTTCGGCGACGCCGTTTTC
>JANXOO010001421.1 GCA_025353525.1 Schlesneria sp.
TCCCATCAACCGGCGAAGTTTTGCTTCCGCAAGAAACAGGTTCGACAGCGACAATTCTTCGCGACCTTTGGATTCCCAATAGGCGTCTTCGGCTTGAGCGACATCGGACCGGTTCTTGATTCCCTCGCTGTCTTTTGCGTGATCCCAAAGTCGTTTGGCAACCTTCGAAGTATCTTGCGCCGCATCATAGTCTTGATAGTGCTGATAGAGGTCCCAGTAAAGATCTCCGATTTCCCGCACCAAATTCAGGAGATTTTCCTGAAAGTCGATTTCCGATAATCGCTTGTTGATATGCGCGATCACAATCCCCTGGCTCACGTTGCTGAAACCGCGAGCGCGCTGGGTCGCGGGACCTGCGATACTCGTGTAAGACCGTCCCGCTCCCGACCACAACGGCTGACGAAGTTCGGCACCCAGCGAAGCAGTGTAGTTCGAATTGAACAGAGTCTGAGGCTGATTCGTTTGCTGATAATTCAACGTGTTTGAAAGCGTGACAATTCCGCCACCGAGCAACTGTTGTTCAAGTCGGGTCTGAGCCTGAACGCCTTCGGTGGCGAGGACATGGTCAGCGGGAGGCAGAATCAGCGAATTTTGCACATTTTCATCGCGGCTCGTTTTCACCGTGCTGGTCAAACGCGGATCGAAATCCGAATTGGCGGCAAAAGTACCGCGTGTACCGAAGAGAACTCCATTATTCTGAATTGCCGGATCGAAAATCGACGGAACCGAATCGGGGCTCTGCATGAGCGGATTATTCGGTGAAAGAAATTGAGCGTTCTGTCGAATGATGGAATTCTTCTCGAGGCCGAGAGCAATTGCTTCCTGCAGCGAAATTGGCCACCGATCTTCCGGATTCGGATGTGTCAACCGACGGCCTTCACCCATCGAGGGTGGTGGCAACTGTGACTGAATGTAGGGATCGAGTGTCGCGACGTTCGCAGCAATCCGGTCATAGCGTCTGACCAGAATGTTATCGACGATCGGTTCCGTACCGTGCCACGAGGCGCAACCGGCCAACCCGACGGCGCAGCCGAGAATTGAGAGGCTGATAAAGCCCCAGGACAGGCGCGCACTTCTGACGAAGACCTGCACGGTGTCAGTCGTCCCGATGGAATTGTGGATGGAAATTTATCGCGGGATGTGTCATCTGCCCGACGAGGAGAAATGCAGGGCAAAGCGAACAAGTATCACAGGCTCAAGGTTTGGTCTATACCATTTTTCACCAGTCGTTCATTTGCCGAAATTCCCTCGCTTCATCCGCCCTATCCTCCGAAAACGACTTCGTTTATAATCGGTTTGTGGCGGAATCTGCCGATGGACTGGCCGGCTCGCTATCAAACAAGGAACGTCTGGAATGCTACATGCAAAGGATTGCTCGTACGGATTGACGCTGTTGCTCTTGTTGGCCGGATGCATCGGAAGCCGCGAGACCCGTTTACCAACCTGCAATATCCCAAGACTGGTCGAGGAAGCGAATTCGTACAACTTGCACGATCCGTTTCCCGATGAAGATGCCGGTCCGAGTATGTTTTCCCGTCCCCGTGTTTTCATGCAGCCGCGAACAGATGTCCGGAAAAACGATCAACAGCGATACCTCAGATCTGCCTTCGGAATGCCGCAACAGCAATACTCGTCGTGGAATCCGGCGATCGGGGCGGGATCAACCCCGTTCTCTGTTCAGCCGGTCTGGCGGACTCCACAATTGTCAGATCCTGTTGCTGCGTCACCAACATGGTTGCCTTGATTCGTTAGCGGGTAAGCGTCACGCACCGATAGTTTTCCTGGTGATCACCGCATGTTTGCTGTTGACGGAAACAGCGTTCGGGCAAAATCTGGCTGGGC
>JANXOO010001431.1 GCA_025353525.1 Schlesneria sp.
CAAAAACTGACACCAAAACGGATTGTGAAAAAAAACGACACCAATAAAGACATTGCCACTTATTCCAGAAATGCAGAAAACCACTAGAAATATAGTGGTTTTCGCATTGCCCAGGACAGGAATCGAACCTGCACGAGATTACTCCCACTAGGTCCTGAACCTAGCGCGTCTGCCAGTTCCGCCACCTGGGCGGTGGTGGCGGAAAGGATACGGGTTTGCGACGTTTGTGGCAAGGAACCTTTTTCGCCAAAATCCTCGCAAATTTCGTTGGAAAATTGCCGCTCCTTTCGGATGAAATACCATCCAATGGAACCATTTTTGCGTCGAAGCGCTTGCGAATCGGTAAACAATCGCTATTATTCTCTCCCTCGCGGTCAAGCTGTCCGCTGCGCCGCTAGCGTAGCTCAACGGCAGAGTACCGGTTTTGTAAACCGGTGGTTGTGGGTTCAAATCCCACCGCTAGCTTTCAATTGCGGGGAAAATCGCAGGCTGAACGTGCAGGCCGTGAGTCAGCAGGCAACATGAACGAGCAGGCAATAAAGTAAACGGCGGGATACCCGAGCGGCCAAAGGGGCCAGACTGTAAATCTGGTGGCTCTGCCTTCGCAGGTTCGAATCCTGCTCCCGCCATGATTTTCACTGGCACGATGAAAAATTGTTCGAGTTTTGCAGATGTTTGGGGTAGTGGGTTCAGATGTGATCGACGGATTACTGTGATTTTTGACTGAGTGGATGCGGTCGGATCGCGGTTGATAAAAGCGGGTTGCGGTCAGTGTGTTCGTGAAGCAGGGCGTTCGCCTTGAAGTGCGAGCCAAAAACGCGGGTGTAGCTCAATGGTAGAGCTCCAGCCTTCCAAGCTGGTGGTGTGGGTTCGATTCCCATCACCCGCTCTTCGGTTGACAGTTTGGGTTAAACACACCATTCTGTGTAGTTCGAGTCGGTAGGCTGGCTGGCGTTGCTGCTGTAGCTCAGCTGGTAGAGTGCGTCCTTGGTAAGGACGAGGTCAAGGGTTCGATTCCCTTCAGCAGCTTTGTGTGAACTGCATCGGATGTTTGTGCGTCCGGTGCGTGCGGCGGCGGTTTTTACGGGCTTTCGTCATTGGTGGCGAGGCTGGTTTCAGGGTTGAATGTCTGCTGGTCCGCATTCGGGATTGACCGGGACGGGTACAGCAGGACGGATAGAGAAAGAGGATTGCGAGCAACATGGCGAAGGAACTTTTTCAACGCACGAAGCCACACGTGAACGTCGGCACCATTGGCCACATCGATCACGGCAAGACAACAACGACGGCCGCCATCCTCGCCGTTCAGACTGCGAAGGGTTTGGCGAAGTTCAAGAGCTACGCTGATATCGCCAAGGGAGGAACCGTTCGCGACGAAACCAAGACCGTCACGATCGCCGTCAGTCACGTGGAATACGAGACACCCAACCGGCACTACGCTCATATCGACTGCCCCGGCCACGCTGACTATATCAAGAACATGATCACCGGTGCCGCCCAGATGGACGGTGCCATCCTCGTCGTATCCGCCGCTGACGGCCCGATGCCGCAAACTCGCGAGCACATCCTGCTGGCCAAGCAGGTGAACGTACCGGCTCTGGTTTGCTTCCTGAACAAGTGCGATCTCGTCGACGACGAAGAATTGCTCGAACTGGTCGAAATGGAAATTCGCGACTTGCTCAACAAGTACGATTTCCCCGGCGACGACATTGCGATCGTTCGCGGCAACGCGAAGGGCGCACTGGATAACCCCGCCGACCCGAAATTCAGTGAATGCATCACCAAGCTGATGGAAGCTTTGGATCGGGATATTCCCGAACCTGATCGTCAGATCGACAAGCCAATGTTGATGGCGATTGAAGACGTCTTCTCGATTGAAGGTCGCGGTACTGTTGTGACCGGTCGAATCGAACAGGGCATTCTGAAGGTTGGCGACAAGGTGACGCTGCTCGGCCTGGCCGATCCTCAGGAAACCGTTTGTACGGGTGTCGAAATGTTCCAGAAGACGCTGGATCAGGGCCAGGCCGGCGACAATGTCGGCGTGCTTCTTCGCGGTATCCGTAAGGAAGACGTGCAGCGCGGTCAGGTTCTGGCCAAGCCGGGATCGATCAAGCCGCACAACAAATTCGAATGTCAGGTTTATATTCTGAGCAAAGAAGAAGGGGGCCGTCACACGCCGTTCTTCAGCGGATATCGGCCTCAATTCTACTTCAGAACGACTGACGTGACCGGCGAATCGTCACTGTTGGGTGGTGCCGAAATGTGCATGCCAGGCGACAATGTCACTATGGTGGTCACGCTCGGCAAGCCGATCGCGATGGTTGAAAATGTTCGCTTCGCGATTCGCGAAGGGGGCAAGACTGTCGGTTCGGGCGTCGTTACAAAGATTCTCGAATAGTTCGAGCGCTGTCGGGTTTTGAATACGGAATGTAGTGCTTGTATTGAAACAGCGTGTGGCTCGGGCGACGCGAACGTCGCCTTGGTTTCATGTGAATCGGAGAGAATCAAGTGGCTCGCGAATTTGTTTGGCTGGAATGCTCCGAGACCGGGTTGCGGAACTACCGAATCTCGAAAGAGACGAAGGGGACCGAGCGACTTGAGTTGAAGAAGTATAACAAGAAGCTCCGACGGCACACGATTCACAAGGAATCTCGCAAGAAGTGATGCTGTTCGCCTCGAACGGGCGTAGCTCAATTGGCAGAGCACTGGATTCCAAATCCAGGTGTTGGGGGTTCAAGTCCCTCCGCCCGTGTTTTGGGCTTGATGCGTTGCGGTTTACTGGAAGAGCGCTGATTTCGAAAAGCGTCGGAGGCCCGTGGGGATTTATGGCGAAAGTTCAACGCGAAACGCTGTTGAAAAGCATCGTGAGCACAGACATCTATCAGCGTAAGCAGGGACGAGTGCTCAGGCGTTGTACAGCGGGCGCGATCGTGCTGGTATGCGTCCTGGCGAGTCAGGCGTTATATCACTCGGTCCTGCTGGACCTCAGTGGTCCGTGGGCCTACGGTGCAGTGGTTGCTTTTAACGTGGTGGGTCTGTGGTTTGCTTATCGGGCAATCAATTACCCGGTGTTTGCAGATTTTTTGATCGATGTCGAATCGGAAATGATGAAGGTGACATGGCCGTCATGGGCCGAGTTGCAACGAGCGACGATCGTCGTCCTGGCAACAATGTTTATTTTCAGCCTGTTATTGTTCGGTTACGACATCGCATGGAAGGCGTTTTTGGAGTTGACAGGTGTGCTGAGGTTGGCTCCGACTCCTCCACCGCCATCAACGTAAGTTGGTGCGGATCGCTGTGTGGGTCAAAACTGTGTGGGTCAAATTCGTCTGGATGTCCTGAAGGTCGGTCACTCTCCAAAAGGGTTTAAATTATGACAGCGGAATCCGTTGCCGAGGGTTCCCAAGACAGCCAGATGAGTTGGTATGTTTTGAAGATTCAGAGCAACCGTGAGAAGACAATCCGCGATTCGCTGTTGCGGCGGATGCGGCAAGAGGGTTTGCAGGATTTTTTCGGCGAGATCGTGATCCCGGTCGAGAAAATCGTCGAGAACAGAAACGGGAAAAAACGGGTTATCGAACAGAAGTTGTATCCCGGTTATTTGATGATCCAGATGGTGTTGAATGATGACACCTGGTATCTGGTGAGAAGTACAAGCGGTGTGGGTGACTTTACAGGATCGTCCGGCAAGCCTTCTCCGATGCCGATGCATGAGATTCATCGCATGCTCGGAGCAGGTCAGGCGGTTGCGGAAGAACCAGCCAAGGTCAAGCACGATTTGAAGTCCGGCGATTCGGTGAAAATCATCGAAGGCCCCTTCGCATCGTTCGATGGTTCGGTCGGCAGTGTTGATGCGAGCAGCGGCAAGCTGACCGTGTTGATCGAAATTTTCGGTCGCAGCACTCCGGTCGATGTTGAAGCGTGGCAGGTCGAACGAGTGTGACCGATGGGTCAGTGAATATGGTTAACTGATGTGTTCAGAGCATTTTGTTAACCTTGGTTTATTAACCCTGGAGAGTTGTCGATTATCGCGAATCAAGAGATTTGGTCGGGTTCGAGTTCAGTATAAACAGTAACGGCGGCGGCTTAGCGGAGAAGTCAGGTGGCGAAGAAAGAGGCAAAAATCAAGGCTCAAGTGAAGGTGCAGATCGCCGGAGGCAAGGCGACGCCTGCACCTCCCGTCGGTACCGCGCTGGGCCCTCACGGGATCAACCTTGGCCAGTTCGTGATGCAGTTCAACGAGAAGACTCGTGAATTGAACGGTATGATCGTACCGGTTGTGATCACGATCTTCGAAGACCGTTCGTTCAGCTTCGTCTTGAAGAGTCCTCCGGCATCGGTTCTGTTGAAGCAGGCGGCGAAGATCGCCTCGGGGGCTCACAACGCCCGAACCGAGAAAGTCGGGTCCGTGACACATGCTCAATGCATCGAGATTGCCAAGGCGAAAATGGAAGACTTGAATTCGACCAATATCGAACAGGCGGCGAAGATGATCGCCGGAACTGCTCGCAGTATGGGAATTGAAGTCATTTGAAATACGGCCATCGTGGCGGTCGCCTGGCTCGTGCAGGGATGACATGACGGTCGAGGTTCACAGTTCGGAGACAGCTCGCGAGTCGAGTTTGATTTCCGAAAATGGCATGCACAGGTCGGGGGAAGTGGTTTTCCCGACAGTTTTTACAGGGCGGTTGTTTTCACAGAGCAGTTGCAGGTTTCGAAAATGCCAAAACAGTCAAAACGAATTCGACATATTATAACGATTCTCGAAGCGACACCATCGGCCGATTTGCCGACAGCGGTCGGCGTTCTGCAGAAACTCGAAGGAGCACTTCCCGAGAAGATTCGCAAATGCCGATTCGATCAGACGGTGGCGATCTCGGTTCGTTTGGGTGTTGACCCCAAGCAGGCCGATCAGATCGTTCGCGGTTCGATCGTACTTCCACACGGGATTGGCAAGTCGCAAAGGGTTCTGGTTTTCACTCAAGGTGACAACGCCGGGATTGCAACGACAGCCGGAGCTGACTTTGTGGGTGGAAAAGAAC
>JANXOO010001437.1 GCA_025353525.1 Schlesneria sp.
CCAACCAGGTCTGTCGACTGAATTTGTACCAGTTGCGCACCAGAAAACCGGTGGCTCGCGTCGTCCGGGGATCATCAGGCGACAATTCGTCTCCGGCCAGCATCTCGATGATCATTTGATCGTAAGGTTTGTCTGAATTCAGTGACTGAATGATCCAGTCTCGCCATCGCCAAATATGCGGCTTGCTATCGCGGACTTCGGCACCGAAGCCGTCCCAATCGCTGTATCTCCAGACATCCATCCAATGCCGCCCCCAGCGTTCGCCATGTCTGGGGCTGGCGAGCAATCCGTCAACCACGTTATCCCAGGCTTTCGGAGATTCGTCCGTGAGGAAGGCCGAGAGTTCCGCAGGGCTGGGTGGCAGTCCCGTCAGGTCGATCGAGACGCGTCGTAACAACACGTGTTTCCCGGCGATCGGGAGGGGTTGTACTTCGTGTGCCTGGTGTGTTTGCGCAAGAAACGCATCGATCGGATGAAGTTGCCCGCTTGCGAGAGACTGTGGCACCGCAGGTCGCACCGGTTTTTGGTAGGCCCAGTGCGTCACATGGTTTTCATTGTCGGGGACGTGCGCTCCCTGATCGATCCAGCGCTCGATCAGGGAGATTTGTGCTGCATCAAGCGCTGCCCCTTCGTCGGGCGGCGGCATTTTCAAATCGCCCGTTTGACGAATGGCTTGCAGCAAACGGCTGGCTGCACTTTGTCCGGGGAGTATCACGGGACCGTCATTGCTGCCGCGAACGACCTGGGCTGCAGTATCCAGACGCAACCCGCCGCCAGCTTGAGCAGCGTTGTGGCATGTGGCACAACGCGTTCGCAGAATCGGGCGAACATCGCGGACATAGTCGACAGTCGATTCAACTGCCTGAAGTCCAACCGGCATCCCAACGAACACCAGCAACACCGGGCAGCAGCAGGTGATCCGTCGCCAAACGACCCAGTCGTGCATGCTGGAAACCGGCGGCATGAATCTGTTCCAGTATGGTAAGTCTGGCGGGAAGAATGAGCATCGGGCCAGAAAATCGTAACATACGTCAGAAGAGTTTCCAAACCTCAATTTCCCATACTCAATTTTCCATATCACATTCGAACGTCGGCAGCAGTCCAGGCCGTTTCATTTTTATTTGTCTTTTAGATCGGCGGCGGGGGTTGCTGCGGGGCCTGGTGCTGTTTTGGGTGTTTCAATCGCGGCGACGATAACGTCCAACTGAGTACGAAGCTCATCCGGAATTTTAGCAGTTGACCGATATTTACCTTCGAACTGTTGAACCTGAATCGATGCCGGGTTGGAACAATCGTAGCTTCGTAGCGAATCTTTAGTCGCAACCCAAACGACTTTTGTTTCACGCAACCAACCTGCCGCCCACGAGTTGTTACCTTCGGGAAGTGAAATCGATGTTGGTACGGCTCCCTTACCCTTTGGATACCACATCAAGTCGGCTTCATTGACAATACTGTTGCCGTTTCGTTTTCGCACCACGACAAGTTGCAACTCGTCGCCAACATTGTATCGGCCAGAGTTGAATGTGACTCGTGGACGAGTTGCCGCATTCGGGTCAATGGGAAGTATTTTGAACTTTGTTGGACCGCTCTTGATGGCTCCCGTCACTGAGGTCAGCCACGATCGCCTGGAAAGCAGCAATGCCAGATTATTGAATGCTTCAGGAGATTTGTCCGGGTAGAAAGACTCGGCCTCTTGTGTTCTGGGCGCGGTACCGAACAGGTCCTGCACCGTGCGGAACAGGATGAGCTTGCGTTCTTCCTGATTCGTCGGCAGCGGAGCTTCGCGGCCCAGACGTTCTGTGATGAATTGAAGCCACCATTCGGGATCGGCTCTATGATTGTGGTCGCCGGTGAGCCATACATCGCCCGGCTGGAATACGACGTCGTCTCCTTCGTTGGCGAGAATCCAGGTTCCGGGACGAATATTGGCCCAGTCATCCTCGCCCTTACGAAGCCCAACGCCGATCCCGGGCGCGTAGACTTCGCAAGATTCACCTGGATGCAAACGGTAGGGCTCCGGGCGTCCCATCGTCGTCCACCTGGTAGATTCCAGTTTGGTCGCATTGCCTGCGGCGTCGGTTGCCGAATGTGCCGGCTGATGGAAACTGCGAGTGACGAACGCGACTGGCTCTTTGCCCGAATTGTGGATCACGACTCGCGATTTCATTGAGGAACCACGATGAATTTGACCGGCCACCGGTTCCAGAAGCCAGGCCATTCGCAGTCCGCCGGGCAAGGCTGATCCCCAGTTGGCGTTTTGCAGCGACGCGGGCAGCGGCTGGCCTCTCTGGAGCGTGTGCTCACGAATTCCATCAAGCGTCAAATCGATCGGTATTGTTGTCACTTCGGCGATATCATCAAACAGCGTGGCAGCGTCGGCTTGCGACCAATCGTCCGCCTTCTCAAATCGGGCGACGATCTGTTGCATCTTCTTTGCGTACGGATCGCCAGATTGATCTCCGGAATTCAACTCAATGAAATATCGCACCTTATCGTTCAGACGGTTGATCATGCCGCCAGGAATATCACCATTGAGTCGAGCGATATCGATGCAGTAGCGGAATAGTTTTTGAGCTTCAGCGTTTTTCGGCAAAGGCCCCTGCGCAGAGAAAGCTCCACGAGTTGGCGGAGTCGTCAATTGGCCGATCCACGCTCCCGCAGGTGCCGTCACAAGGTTCAGTGTCGCCGAAACCGACAACGACGGCTGAAGGATGACTGTCTCTACAACAGCGGCACTGAATGTCAGACTTTTTTCGTTCGGCTGTTCACCGTAATGCATGTCCAACATCACAACGTCGCGTGGCTGAAGCTCAACATCGGTTTCCGTCCCTCTGCCGCCGGAGTGCCCCGACAGGATTCCGAGAGTTGCTTCGCGCAAGTAGAGAGTACGTTTGTCCTCTCGTACTTGTACGTCGTCATTCTTTGTCATCTGCGTGTCACAAAACCGGATCTTTTTGTCAGAAACGTTTTGCAACACAAGTAAAACTCTGGGCCGATCAGCCAGTTCGGGTTTCTGCACGGCCGTCTGAATCATCACCGCCCCGCGAAGTCCGTTGACCGGTTCACTCCAGTCAAGCAATGTCTCGAGATTGGGCGGAAACCTGGGGCCGTCCATAGGTGACGTTACTGCAGTTTTGACGCTCTGTAATTTCTTTGCGTTTTGATCATCGGCGTCAACATCGGACCCATTACCTGTCTCGTTGACAACGGACTTTGCCGCAAGTGGCTCATCGGCCGCTCGTAGCATGGC
>JANXOO010001444.1 GCA_025353525.1 Schlesneria sp.
AGCCTTAGTGGACTCGTGTGGGGATTCGCGACGGTGAGGTTCACAAAACGTTTCAGGACAAGGAGATAGAAATACGATGTTCTACATCGACCCGCACATCCACATGGTGTCCCGTACGACGGATGACTATGAAGCGATGGCTTCGGCAGGGGTCAGGGCGATCATCGAGCCTGCGTTCTGGCAGGGGCAACCGCGCACCGAAATCGGGACGTTCAAAGACTATTTTTCGAGTCTTGTCGGATTCGAACGCTTTCGCGCTGCGCAGTTCGGAATTCGACACTATTGCACCATCGGACTGAATTCCAAAGAAGCGAATAATGAACCGCTTGCGGAACTGGTGATGGATCTGCTTCCGCTGTACGCGACGAAAGAAGGGGTCGTTGCGATTGGAGAAATCGGCTACGACGACCAGACGGCTACCGAAGAAAAGTTCCTGCGCGCGCAACTGGAAATCGCCAAAGAGGTCGGATTGCCGGTCCTGATCCATACCCCGCACCGTAACAAGAAGCAGGGCACGTATCGCAGCATGGATGTGATCGAGGAACATGGAATCCCGGCGCACATGGTGATTATCGATCACAATAACGAAGAGACCTACCGCGAGGTGCTCGATCGCGGGTACTGGTGCGGCTTCACGATCTATCCCGGTACGAAAATGGGAAACGCCCGGATGGTCGACATCCTGAAGGTTGCCGGGGCCGATCGGGTGATCGTCGACAGTTCGGCCGACTGGGGGAAGTCCGATGTCCTGGCTGTTCCCAAGACTGCAAAGCTGGCAGAAGAGCGGGGCATCCCGCGCGAACAAATCGAACTCGCCTGCTACAAGAATGCTCTGACGGCATACGCACAAAGTGGCCAGTTCAACGAATCAGACTGGCTGAATCCGCTTCCCATCGACCAGCGCAACCTGTTCCAGGGTAATAGCGTACTTCGCGGCGGACAAACTCCCAGAATCGACGAGTCTCAATCGTCCAACATCATCGAGTAATCAAACGAGGGCGCTCATTGCGCTTCGGCGGGAATATCCAGCAGGTAGACTTTTCCGTCGTCGGCCAACAGTGCGATCTGTTTGCCGTTGGGCGAATACGTCCCCGAGTACAGGATCGTGGCGAGTTTCTGGCTGAACAGTGGTTGCTCCTGATTCAGATCCCTGATCGCAACGTTGCCCGCATAACCGACCGACAAGACCCGATTGCCCGACGGTGAGAACTCGACCTTGTAAATGTCGTCCTTGTGCCCCGACATTACTTTCAGCGGAACGGGATTGTCGAACGACCAGACGTAAATTTTTCGATCGAGTCCCGCCGCCACGACTTGCTGGCCGTTTGGACTCAACGCCACCGAATAGACGGCGTCGGTGGGGCCGTTGTACTGGCGAACCTGTGTCGCATCGTCCTGTTTGTAAACTCGAACTGTTTTGTCGCCGCCCGCAGTGACGATGTGCGATCCGTCGGGAGTGAACGCGAGCGAATAGATGGCGCCACCCTGTGCCGCAAACGAACGAATGTTCTGATTCTTTTCGTAGTCCCAAATCTTGACCGTTTTGTCGTTCGACGCCGATGCAATCAGTGGCAGCGAAGGATGAAATGCCACACTGTAAACTTGCGACGGATGGCCGGATAACGTTGCGGTCGACTGCGGCGATGCGATAGTCCAGATGCGAAGCGAACCGTCTGCTGCCGCGCTGATCGCTATTCGATTGTCAGGAGCGAAGCCGATGCTCGAGATCGCTGCCGGGTGCCCATCGGTCACCTGCGACGGTTCTTGTGAGGGTGGCACCGGAGGTTGCGGGTTCAGTGGCGTCGGATCATATCCGCGAATCAGATGATCGTTGCCCGCTGCAATCAGCTTCTTCTGATCCGGTGAATAGGCGAGGTGAACAACTTCGGCCGGGGTCTGGATGTCGAACTGAGGCTTTGCGGGATCGTTGATGTTCCAGATCTTCAGTTTCTTGTCGCTGCCGCCGCTGGCGATTTGTTGCTGGTTCGGATTCACTGCGATCGACCGGGTTGGACCGACGTGCCCCTTGAAGTCGCGAATCAGATTCCCGCTGCCGACATCCCAATACTTGACGATCCCGTCGTCGCCGACAGTGAAATGATGTGCCGAATTCGGGTGAACAATCAGCGAGTTGACACGTTTCTCGTCAGCAACATGCTGATGCTGAATCGAATGATTGTCCCAGTAAACGACTTTGTCCGCTCCTGCAAAGACGAGGTTCTGAGAATCGTTCCACCAGCCGACGGAATGAATCGCACCTCCGCCGCTACTAACAAAATGTTGAGTCTGTCGACCGGATTGCAGGTTCCAGCCTCGAACAGTTCCATCAGCACTCGACGACAGCAGTTTCTGATTGTCGCGGCTGAATTCGAGCGACGTGACTTTGTCAGTGTGTCCGGAATACGTCGCTGTCGGAGTACCGTCGGCCAGGTTCCAGAGGCGGATACTCTTGTCATCGCACCCCGCAGCAATTCGCTGGTTGTCCCATGAGACGGCGATGGCCCGAACGGTATCGACGGCGTCCAGTTCGCGAATTTGAGCTCCGTCAGCAAGGTTCCAGACGCGAACTCGCTTGTCGGCACCTCCTGACACCAGGTGTTGCTGTGTCGTGGCGTAGGCGAGTGCAAACGTTCCGCCCGCGTGTCCTGCCAGAGTCCGAATTTCGCTGGCATCTTCGACTTTCCAGATCCGGATCGCACCGCTCGCATCCGCGACGGCCACTTCCTGATTGTTCGGATGAATCGCAACGGCTGTGATCGGTGCCGCCTGCTCGGGGAACGCCTTGATGAGCATCCCGTTATTGACATCGAATAACCGCGCGACTTTGTCGTCGCAGCCGGTCACAATTCTGCCACCATCAAACTGAAAACAGAGCGATGTGACCGCTCCGTTATGCCCGTCGAGGTTTCTGAGCGGCTGCTGATTTCCATTGTTCCACAGGCGACAGGTCTTGTCTGCGGAACCGGTAGCCACCATCGAATTGTTCGGATTGACTCGCAGGGCCAGGATCGGTTGCTCGTGTCCTGCGGCGGACTTGGCGAGCTGGCCCTGGTTGGGCCAGCGTTTGACCATACCGTCAGCGGCCGCCGTCATGATCCAGGCGTTGTTCGGCGGGTATGCAAGGCCTGTAATTTCCGCTGTATGAGCTCCCAGAATACCTTGTGACGTTCCGTCGGCCGGATTGAACAACCGAAGGAATCCGGCTGAGTCCGCAGCAGCAAGTTGAGCTTTGTCGAACCGAAATGCGACTCGCACAACAGGATGCGGCAAGGGACCGATCTCTTTGATCAACTGCCGATCTGCGGCATTCCAGATGCGCAGCATTTTGTCCGCACCGCCGGTCAACCACTGCGTTCCATCGGCGGAGATCGAGACTGCAGCAAAACCCTGATGCGGTTGCATTGATGCGGATGGAGTTGACACGGGGACATCCCACAACCGCAGAGTATTGTCGAGTGAACCGCTGACGAGGCGACTGCCATCCTTCGAAAGAGCCAGGCACAACACCAGTCCCGTATGTCCGTTCAGCGTGCGGAGAGTGGTCCCGGAATTCAGATCCCAGATTCGCAACGTCTTGTCAAAACTGGCCGTGACCAGTTTCGTTCCGTCTGGCGAATAGACGGCGGCGTACGCTTTTTCGGTATGACCAATAAGCAACCTGGGTTCGACCGCCAACAGGGGGGATGTCAGGACAGCTATCAATATCAGCGTGAAAATAACGTGAATCCGCATCATGAATACCCTGGGAACTGAAGGAGAAAGACGGATTGTCGCGGATCTTTAAGCTGAAAATCAAAGACGTTTGCCCGATAATGAAATCAGCAGTTGTTCGAGTTGCATTCGTTCGGAAAGCCGGTTGGCTCCTTTGATCCCTGCATCGGTATCAACCAGGTGTTTAAGGATCAGTTCCGCTCTGGCTCGACCCATGCGACGGAGGTACGTTTCGCCCGGCGCCATCCCGGCCGGAAAAACTCCCGCCTGCCTGAGAGCTGCGTCCAGACTGCCCGATCGGGACAATTCTGCTGCCAGAGAAAATTTTCTGAAGGTGTAGCCGATCCCCCCCAGCAATTTGATGGCGGGCTCACCCGCCGTCAATAGTTGATCGAGTGCGTTCAGAGCGAAGTTCAGATCTTCGTCGCGAGCAGCATCATTCATCGCCCACGTCGTTTCCGTTCGCCAGCCGCCGACAAGTGACTTCACATCCCCGATTTCGATCTTTCCTTTTGATCCGACGTATGATGCGAGTTTTGCGAGTTCCGTATCGAGCATCCCCATTTCGGCTCCAACCAGTTCAACCAGCAGAGCTGCCGCATCGCGCGTCAGCGATTGGCCGTACGTTTCTTTGGTCGATTCCTGAAGCCACTTGACGAGCTGCGTTCCTTTCAGCTCGGCGCATTCAATTTCCAGCCCTTTCGCCTGAATCTGCTTGTACAATCGCGTTGTCTTAAGAAATGCTCCAACATCCAGAACCAGAACCGATTTCTTTGCGGGCTTTTCGACCAGTTTTTCGATTCCCGCGCGATATGTCGTCACAAAAGCGTCTGCATCGTCGACCACCACCAGCCGTCGATCTCCCCACATTGAAACCGTGTGCAGTTCGTCAGAGACCGTCGACAATTGTGCATCGGCTCCGTTAAACAGGGTTAACGAATTATCGTCGTCATCGATAATCTGTTTGCGCAGGATTCCCAGCACCGCATGCTTGAAATGCCGCTGCCCGCCCCACAGGACGACGACGGGTGGAATGGCATCAGGTGCGGCTCTTAGAAACTCAACGGCATGCATTGGCGGGAACTCTTTTCAACACGAGCGGTGCCAGGGTTTGAACTTGCGGATGATGCGGCAATGGACTGCATCGCCTTGTGTTATTTCATCAAGTGCGTTTTCAAAAACATCACTTCGACAGCTCGCTGAAAGTCGCTGTTGTCCTTTTTGGCGAAGCCGTGGCCTTCATTGTTGGCGAATACGGTCCATACGGAACGTCCGCCCGATCGAACTTTTGCCGCAATCTGTTCCGCTTCGTGGAAGGGGACTCGCGGATCGTTGCGACCGTGGACAACGAGGAGTGCCGAGCGGATTTTTTCCGCGTTGTTAAGCGGACTGATTTTCTCGAAGACGGCTTTCATTTGAGGGTCGCGTTCGTCGCCGTATTCGGCTCGACGCAGATCGACCCGGTATCCTGCCGTCCGTTCCAGAAATGTGATGAAATTCGCGATACCGACGACATCAATACCCGCTTTGATGCGATCGCCAAAATGGGTCAGCGATGCCAATGTCATGTATCCTCCGTATGACCCTCCCGCGACAGCAATTCGCGACGCGTCCAGTTCCGGTTGTTGGCCGATCCAGTCGAGCAGGGCACCGATATCCCTGACGCTGTCTTCCCGTTTCTCAGCATTGTCGAGTTTCAAATAGGTCTTGCCGTATCCGTTCGAACCGCGAACATTCGGACAGATGACGGCGATTCCCAATTCGTTGACGTAATACTGAATGATCGGCGAAAAGATCGGCTGATACTGAGCTTCGGGCCCCCCGTGGATACTGATATAGACCGGCAGCGATGTTGTTCCGTCAGCACCATTCGACGACGAGGCTTCCGAGTGATTCGAAGGGTGTTTTGGTTTGAAGTAGTAGGCCGGGATCATCCGCCCATCGAATGATTTGAACTGGATTCGAGTTGGTGCGACGAACGAATCGGGGTCCAACCCGCCGACTTCGCTGGTCGTCCACCGCGTCAATTCGCCCGTGTCCAATGCCAGGGACCAGGCATCGGGCGGGGCGTCCGGTTTGGCCAGCGTAAATCCCAGCCGTTTGCCGTCAGGAGCGAATTCCACTCCGGTCACGATTCCCGGTGGCAGCTTCAATTCTCGTCGCTTCCCGTCGTTCGCAGCTAGCAGGAACAACCGTGATGCTCCGTCTTCGTTGATCACGAAGGCAACGTGGCCCGATTCGTGATCTGCGACGATATCGGACACATCCCAGGGAATGTCGTCTGTCAGCCAGTCGAATTTTCTCGTTTGCAGGTCGAATCGGGCCAGGCGGCGGAATTCATTCCCCGCATCCGTCGCCATCAGAATCGACTTTCCATCGGGGGCAAACGACATCGAACTGACTGCGATTTTTTCGCCCGTATCAGCCGCAGTTTTGCCATCGTTGGGCATCGGCAAATCAGTTCGTTGACCGGTCGCAACATCCAGCAACGCCGGATAGGACTCATTCGCCGAAACGTAGCGCGAGATCAGCACAGTCCTGCCGTCGCGCGACCAGTCGTGAGCGTTCCAGGTCTGCTTGTCGACCTGCATCAGCATTGTCATCGAGCCCGGTTGCCGCAGATCAAGCAACCAGAGATCGGTATCGCGACCGTTTCTCTGGTTGCTCGACAAGACCGCTTGCGTGCCGTCGTGGCGGACGGCACCCAGTTTATTGCGTGACTTTCCGTCGGTGAGGAGTGTCGTTTTAAAATGGCGGCGATCGAGTAAATGGACCTGGTCATTTTCGTTGCCGCCACTATCCATCGCCAGAAGAATTGACCCGTCAGTCGCCTTCGGAACGAAATTTCCCGAAACGGGTTCGTCAAAAAAAGTGATCTGTTCGCGGCGACCTGAAGGCTCGTAGACGCGATGCAACTGGGATGAGTTCCCGAACCGGGTATTGATCAGAATTCCGGCACCATCGGGAGCCCACCCTCGAAACAACGCTCCCCGGACGCTTTGGTACTGGGCGAGTCTGGCGAAGATGACGGCAGGGACCGCTGGCACTTCCTGCGTTTCGATCGCGGCCGGTTTCCGGGCGTCCGTATCGGCATGTACGAAACCAGAGCCAGTGCTGAGGCCTAACCCGCAAAAAGTGGCCAGGGACAATTGTTGAAACCATCGGGTCGTCATGTCGAACCTCAATCAATTCCTGTGCAGGTCATGTGTCCGCTCAAAACATGCGATGCGGAGATTGTTTCTGCGTGTCTTCAGGTCAAGTTCCCATTCTGTGTCGCGAGCGTCAAAAAGACCATTCCGCGCGGACGATCATTTCGGAAGCCAATGAGTCGTTCACGGCGTTGACTCGGGGGAACGGGGTCGCTTGAGCGAATAAGCGGACATTTCGTCAAGGACGATTCCCGAGCGTGCGAGGACCGTATTCAAATCTGCCATCGAGCCCGTATCGATTCCATCCGATTTTGCAGAAAACTCGAGTCGCTCGATTTCGTCTGCGAATGATGTGATCCCGAACATTCGCAGACCACTCTTAAGGGTGTGAGCCGCCCGTTGAAATCGCTTCCAGTCGTGCGCGACGTGCGATTCTCGCATCGTTGTCACGAGTTGCGGGCATTCTTCCAGAAACGCTTCGACGACGTGGTGCAGCAATTCTTCATCGTGATTCACGGCACGACGAGCCAATTCCCAATCGACACAATCACCGTCGACGGGCGCGACCAGCGTCAGGCGGCTTTGAGCCCGAATCGGTGCCGTTCCGGCTCCGATTCGTTCGATCGCATGAAACAGTTGTTCTGCCTGGATCGGTTTCATCAGGTAGTCGTCCATTCCCGCTTCGAGGCACCGTTCCCGATCCCCTTTCATTGCATGAGCGGTCATCGCCACGATCGGCAAGTGGGACCCGGTCACGACTTCGCGACTGCGAATTTCTCGCGTCGCATCGAGGCCGTCGAGTTCGGGCATCTGAACGTCCATCAGAATCATGTCAAACGTCTGCTGCCCGGAAAACTCGACCGCTTCGCGACCGTTATTGGCAACTGTGACGCGGTGCCCCCACTTCTCCAGCAAACCGATGGCGAGCTTCTGATTGATCAGGCTGTCTTCGGCCAGCAAGATCGATTTGGGTATTTCAGACCTGCGAGCGATCGCGGGAGAGGCATCCTGCGAACCGGTGAGTGCCGACTGGTCTCCGACAGCGACGAGAATAGCATCAAGCAATTCTGACTGTTTGACCGGCTTGACGAGATACGCAGAAATTCCCAACAATTCGCAGCGCCGAAGGTCGCCCGGTCGATCTCCCGATGTGAGCATCATGACCATCGACCGGCACAGAGCCGGATTAGACTGAACGCTCCGAGCCAATTCGAAGCCGTCGACATCGGGCATGCTCGCGTCGGTCAGAATCAGCGCATAAGGGTCCCTGGCATCCGACATCCGGGTCAGTTCAGCAACGGCGTCAGCGACGCTCGATACAGCCACCGGATGCATCATCCAGTTGCCAAGGATTTCGACCAGAATCCGCCGGTTCGTTGCATTGTCATCGACAACAAGTACCTTCAGGCCCTGCAGCATCGGCGGATAGATCGTTGATACACCCGCTTCTTCGTCACGAACAGAATTGCCAAACCGGGCGATAAAATGAAACGTGCTGCCGCGATCAACTTCACTTTCGACCCAGACCCGGCCCTCCATCAATTCGACGAGTCGCGACGAGATCGCAAGTCCCAATCCCGTTCCGCCGTATCGCCGCGTAGTGGATGTATCTGCCTGCTCGAATGCCTCGAAAATCGTCAGTAACTGATCGGACGAAATTCCGATTCCAGTGTCGGTCACGCGAAAGTGAAGGTCGATCGCGTCATCAGTCACCTGTTCGATATCGACATCAAGCACGACTTCGCCGCGTTCCGTGAATTTGATCGCATTTCCGACCAGATTGACGACCACCTGACGCAATCGGTGCG